>SKHH01000022.1 GCA_007117055.1 Lishizhenia sp.
AATACCCCAACCGCCTGGTTTCATTACTCGAAATAATTCTTGCATACATTGGTTGGCATCTTCAACGTGTTCCAGTACATGATTACAAAACACCACATCAAATCGGTTCTCCTCTAGTGGGATATTGTGTAAGTCAAAATGCAAATCAGCAATAGGAGACTCAAGGTCCCCCGTCAAATAATTCAAATTCGATTGTTTTTTAAAACGCGGATGAAAACACTGTTCCGGAGCTATGTGTAACACCGATAATTGATCTTCAAAAAATCGTGTTTCGTTGGTCAAGTACAACCACATCAGACGGTGTCTTTCTAATGTCAAATCATACGGGCAAAGGACATTTTCTCGATGAGCGACCTCAGAACCATAAGAAAGAAACTTTCTAAAAGAACGATTACAAACTGGACACTCAACATTGTTACCTTTATAAAGCAATGGTGCTACTTTCTTAAAAGGATAACTTAAACGAATCAATAAAGGTCTTGGTAATTTATTTAATAAAAACTTATATACTTTCTTCATACAATGATTATCTGTTGCAAACGAACCGCTTGATTAAAAAAAACAAAAATACGTTTTTCGATGTAATCCTAGTAAGTAATCCATCTGTTAAACACAATTTCGGCGCACTGCATTTACTGGTTCCTATTATAGAGGCGGATACCAACTGCTCCAATCATTCCAAAGCACAAACCAACTAGTGTGATGAGATTGGAAAACTTAGCAGAAACGGATACATTCAACACACGAAGGAATAAATATTGAACATAAGAGGATTCTATTGGCCGACTATCCAGCTGTGTAAGTATATCCCAATGCCAATCCGTCAAAAAACAATATCCCCAACCATAGATGAAACCTAACGCCACCCAAGAAAAAAGAGTTGTAAAAAGGATTATCACTTGTAATCTTCTTGTTTTTACAAATAGCCATCCAAAAACATTTATCAGAATCACACCTAAATGAAACAATAGAAAAAAATAATCGAATATGTGAAGTAAAATTTCGGGCATATATCTGTTTAAATCCTTACACTTGTAAAAATAATCAAAATGATTGGACTCAATTTTGGAATAATAAAAATAATAGTAGTATATTTGCAGTCCGAATTTTTTAAATAACTAATAATTTAAGCTATGTACGCAATTGTAGAGATAGCAGGGCAACAATTCAAAGTAACTAAAGACCAACGTGTTTTTGTTCACCGTTTGGATGCTGAAGAAGGAACAACAGTAGACTTCGATAAAGTATTATTAACGGATGATAAAGGAAAAATCAACGTAGGCGCCCCGGCTATAGAAGGTGCAAAAGTTTCTGCACAAGTAGAAAAACACCTGAAAGGAGATAAAATCATTATCTTCAAAAAGAAAAGAAGAAAAGGATACAAAAAGAAAAATGGTCACCGTCAGTACTTAACTGAGTTGACGATTAAAGAAATAAAAGGTTAACCAAATCAATAGTTTCTATTGATAAAAATTTTATACAATGGCACATAAGAAAGGAGTAGGTAGTTCGAAAAACGGTCGTGAATCAGAAAGTAAACGATTAGGTGTTAAAATATTTGGTGGTCAACCTGCTATTGCAGGGAACATTATTGTTCGTCAAAGAGGTACTACACACCACCCAGGAGCAAATGTAGGAATTGGTAAAGACCATACATTATATGCTTTAACTGATGGTATGGTTGAATTTCGCAAGAAGAAAAACAATCGTTCATTCGTTTCAGTAGTTCCATTTGAAGAAACGCAAGCATAATTTTATACTATTTGTTACGGAAAGCTCTTCTCAGGAAGAGCTTTTTTCGTTTTTATCCGTTTCTATCTTTATTCATCGTCATCAATTATTTTTTTGATATCTTTTTCTGTGCGGTCTAGCTTCTCTCTACAAAAATCAACCAAACGTTTTGCTTCTGCAACTGTATCTGAAAGCTCATCAATTTTCACTTCTTTTCGTTCTAATTTCTCAACAATACCGTTTAACTTACTTAACGCCTCTTCATAAGTCATTTTTTCTTCATGCTCTTTACTCATTATTTTCTATGTTTTTAATGGTTCTTATTTCACTTATAATTAACTGCCGTGACGACAAGGTTTTCATCTCTTTTCCTATCAATTCGTCAGTAGAAAAATGTTGCACATCCTTATCGTCCACTGTTGTAATCGTATAACCTGATTTCAAAATTTTCATTGGATTTAACAAGGTTATCATTTGCTCTTGATTGTTAAGTACAACCCTCTCTTGATCTAAGACATACACGGATAAAGCTTCTGTTTTTTCCAAACGATTTAATACCGTCGCAGTTCTTTCAAAATCAATCACATTTAGACTATAATGATACACCTCACCTTGTTTCTTCTGTAATTCATTTTGGGTAGCTAAAATCACTTTTTGTAAAGCTCCTTGAGCAACATAACGTAATGAAGATAATCTTTCCCTTTCTTGAAATACACTTCGTTGACTATGTTGGGCAAGCTGACTCGATTTTTCAGAAAACACCTCTCTCCACTGCTTGATAATTTCTTTACTAAAATACACGAAATACTTGTTTTGATGATAAAACTCATCTTTAGCTCCACCTAACTGCTCCAGCGACTTCGTTTTTATTTGATCGTAATACTTATTCAAAAAATATCCAAAATTACCAATCTGAACATACAAGTGTTTTGCTACTGCGGTGGGAGTAATAAAAAAATGATGAGCTACTCGATCCGCAACTACTTGATCAGTTTCATGACCTATTCCTGTCAATACGGGAATCTTTGTCAAACAAATCTCTCTACACAGTTCATAATTATTAAAAATATCTAAATCCATTTTACTACCTCCTCCTCGAATGAGCACGATCACATCCACATCATAACACCTTGCTTTTCGAATCGCAGCAATTATTTCGTCTTTTGCTTTATCCCCTTGAACAGAAGTTGCAAACTGCTTTAATTTGAATCTGCGAAATACAGGGTTATTAAATAACACCTCTTTGAAATCTCTAAATCCGGATGTATTAGGTGAACCAATCAAAGCAACGCGTTTTGATAAGGTTGGGAGATACAAGTCCTTTTGTAAATCGATTAACCCTTCTTTTGTAAGCTTCTCAACGGTTTCCTTCTTCCGTTTCTCAATTTCACCATACGTGTAGTTCGGATCCACAGAAAGTATATTTAACTTTAGTCCATACACTTTATGAAAATCAATTTTCACCAAAAAAAGCGCTTTGTTTCCAGGTTTAAATAGCTCACCTAACACGTCACCCAATTGATCTTGAAGTACCCTGTAACTACTGCTCCAAATCGTAGCAGCAAAAAGCGCAGTGGTTTGATTTTCTTTTGAATCTGCTAATTCTAAATAACGATGCCCCGACTTTATACTAATTTTAGTGATTTCAGCAACCACCCAAACCTGTTTGGAACCAAAATGCTCCATAACATGATTTTCAAAAGCCATTCCCAATTGGGTGAGGGTGAATATTTTCTTTCTTGCTGCCTCCATGTACTTAAAGGTAGTGAAAATAAGCAAAACGTTTTAAGAAAAGACATGATTTTAATTCATCTTTTGAATCAAGTTTTATTGGCGTTTTGAAATTTTGTTTAGTTTTTTATAGAAAAAATTAAACAGTAAAAAAACATTTAGAACGAAGAATTGTTATATAAATGATAGTTGACTGATATTTAAAAAATAAGTTATGACAACAGAATTGACAAAATTATGGCACATTGAATCCATCAATCTATTTGATGGAATTTCTTACGAGAACAAATTAAAAATAGAAAAATTAACGTTAACTCGTAATTTGAAGAAAAATGAGCATATATACTTTCCTGATGATCCATCTACGGATATCTATTTTATTGCATCAGGAAGAGTAAAAATAGGTAAACAAGCAGCTAATGGTAAAGAAAGCATCAAAGCAATTGTTTACGAAGGAGAAATGTTTGGAGAGATGGGGCTACTTGACTCTGAAACATGCAGTAAACGCAGAGACTATGCTCAAGCCATGGAAGACGACACCCTGGTCTGCGTAATTTCTTACGATAACATGCAGCGAATCATAGAAGATCATCCTAGCATCAACAATCGCGTAATTAAGCAAATTACTCGAAGATTAAAGCGTACAGAAAACAGACTTGAGTCAATCATGTTTAAAGATGCTAGAACACGCTTGATTGAATTTATAAAAGAATTGGCTAAAGATTTAGGAAAACCGGTAGGACACGAGGTATTGATCAAACATCGTTTGACGCATCAAGAAATTGCCAATATTACTGCCATTTCGAGACAAAAGGTAACAACCTTATTGAACGAATTGAAGCAAGAAGATCTTATATATTTAGAGCGAAAGTCTATGCTTATTCGTGATTTGAATATTCTTAAATAAATAGTTCCACCTATGCTTACTATATTTTAAATGCTGTTTTTCTGTAAAAGAAAAATAAGCATAAATTTATTGTCAATTCTTACATAAATACTAAGCATAGGTGGGTTAATACATTGTTTATGGAACTAGTTTTCCATTTTCATAATTTTGTTTACGCAACTTACCGTAATAACTCCAAGTAAAACGTACTCCGTGTTTCATGCCTTTTAAAAAACCTGTTACCTCTCTAATTTTTCCATTTATCGTCCACACATGGTAGCCTGTGAATGGCTCGCCATCCTCACGGACGTAAAAAATGTTACCACAATTCACATTTATATCAATGGTTTTTTGTATTCTTTTTAATGATTCATGTTCAAGCCCAAACAAAGAGACAAACTGAGAATCGTCGTGGTCATCTTGCCAATAAACGTTTATATTTATTACGCTTGTATCTATTCGATTATTCAGTTCCCTTAAAATTTTATCTATTCTCTTTTTGTTTATCCTATCCGGTTGTTCATTATATTCATCTATCCGAATATCACAAGTGCACACGGTATACATTTGTAAGTAGTTCACAATTGTATCTAAATACGCGAAATTAGACGCTGTAAGCCTTGAACGACTATTAAACATCAACCCTACACCATACCCTTGAAAGCCAGAGTCAATTACAACACGATACCCAGATTCTCGCAAAGAATCTATCAATTCCTGCTGTGTATAACAAAGATTCAGATTTAAACATAAAATAAAAAGCAACAAATGGCGCATAAATAATTAACGAAACAAAAAAGGTTATGGTATTAAGAATACTACAACTCATAAAAAAAGGCTATTCAATTGAACAGCCTTTTACATTTAATAATATAATTGAAAGTTACTTATCCACCTCCACTTTTGCTAACTCTTCAGCTTTGTATTCGCCGTCATCTAACTTTTGTTTCACTTTCTTAAACGTTTCGATGGTATATTCAACATCATCTAGATTATGCGCAGCAGTAGGAATAAGACGTAACATTATCACATCTTTAGGAACTACAGGGTAAATCACAATCGAACAGAAAATATTAAAGTTTTCTCTTAAATCGAATGTCATATTCGTAGCTTCCGCCAAGTTACCTTGTAAAAATACTGGAGTTACAGGAGAATTCGTTTCACCAATATTAAACCCTGCTTTTACTAATCCAGACTGCAAAGCATTGGCAACCTTCCATAAATTATTTTTTAATTCAGGCTTAGTACGCAACAACTCCAATCTTTTTCTCGCTCCAACCACTAACGGCATTGGCAAAGACTTTGCAAACATTTGAGAACGCATGTTGTAGCGCATATATTCTACTATATGCTCTTTCGAACAAATAAAGGCACCAATAGAGGCCATTGATTTTGCAAATGTTCCAAACAACACATCGATTTCTTCATGGACACCTTGGCCTTCAGCAGCCCCCATTCCTTTCTCACCGATAGTACCAAAACCATGTGCGTCATCAACAAAAAGTCTAAAATCATATTTTCCTGACTTTCTGAACTCTACAATTTCCTTTAACTTACCTTGATCACCAGCCATTCCAAAAACGCCTTCGGTGATTACCAATATACCACTATCATTTTGATTAGCTATTTTAGTAGCACGTTCCATTTGTTTGTCAAAGCTTTCCATATCGTTGTGCTTGAATACAAAACGCTTCCCCGCATGCAAACGCATTCCGTCTAAAATACAAGCGTGAGATTCACTGTCATACACGATAACATCATTGCGATCTACCAAGCAATCAATTGCAGAAACCATTCCTTGATATCCAAAATTCAATAAGATGGTATCTTCTTTCTGCATGAATTCCGATAACTCTTGTTCCAAAGCTTCGTGCTCACTTGTCTGACCTGTCATCATTCGTGAACCCATAGGATAAGCCATCCCCCAGTCTTGAGCAGCTTTAGCATCAGCCTCTCGAACTTCTGGATGATTTGCTAGTCCTAGGTAATTATTTACTGACCAAACTAGGCACTCCTTTCCACGAAACATCATTTTGTTTCCAATTTCACCTTCTAACTTTGGAAAAGTAAAATAACCGTGAACACCTTTCGCAAATTGTCCTATCGGACCTCTGTTTTTCTTGATTTTATCAAATATGTCTTGAGCCATACATAAAATTATTACATATTGAGTATTTCAATATGATATTCAGGGAGCAAAGATACATTATTTAATATTTATTTATGCTTTTCAATCTTATAATCTTACACGATGTAATGTCAATAACCTATACTCTTAAAATTATAAAAAGAAGTAAACCTAACATTTCTGTGTACAAAAGTACTGTGAATCGGTTAAATTCAATCAAAAGTAAAAAGGAACAAATCTAGTTGAAGATGGCGATACAAGTAAAGTAGGAAAAGGAACTTTCAGATGGTTCAATGCTTTAAACATGGCTTTTAAAAATGAGTTATTTGTCTGAATTCTTTCAAAATCGATATCCAGCGAAAATAACAACTGACGTTCGGCATAATAAGTTCGAGTAGCTCCATTTACATTTACTTCATACATATCATCCATTCCATGTAATTTTCCGTCTATTGAATAACCAATACTAAAAGCCAACCATGGCGGTAAGGGAATGTTTTCTATAAATGTGGATGGACTAGCAGAAAACCAGTAAGTTTGGCCATTGTAATCTTTCAAGATACGCTCAGAAAACGAACTACCTAGTACTTCTGGGCGGTATTTAGCATACGGCGATAGCGAAGCACTAAATTTGAATAATACACGTTGCTCCTGCCATAATAGTTCTTGACCGATAAACCAACCTACTCCTGCTGTATTTGCCGCCATATCCCACCAAGAGAATCCCCAGTCTTCACTTAAACCATCAAATACCTCCAAATTTGCCAAATAACCAAATCCAACTAATCCTCCTAACCAGAGCGATTTGTTTCGTGATTGACCACTCCACCTATATGCATTAAAAACATTTCGAGTAATATGATTGGCAGTGTAGGCATGACCAAATTTGTCCATTTGTAACCATTCTTTTCCATCGTTAAAAAAACGAAACCCTCCTGTCCACGAATCTTTGTACCACACTTGTGAGAGCGCCATCATAGAACCTGACCAACCAGTAGCTACAGTAACAGAAGTTCCAATTGTTCTTACTCTATTAGCTGTCGTATCACTTTCCCAAAATGATTGTGAAGTAATATAAAAGTTCCAAATCAAGAAACAACTCAATAAAAAGTATTTCACCATATTACAAAAATATGATTTAGTAGAAAGAGAATCGTACTTCCCCAGTGAAAACCGCAAATTTTCACACTAATCCTCTTCTATCATTTGAATTTCCAATTCAAAATCCACCACATTACCGATTTTGGCAGAAGGACTCATTCCGAATTCTGTTCTATCTACTTGTGCACCTCCTGAAAACACAAGTACCTTTTTAGACTCTTTTTCACCAACTCCTTCTAGCTTCAACTTAACATCTAATTTTTTGGTCACTCCCATCATGGTAAAATCTCCTGAAACAATGTAAAAGTCATCTTTTGTTTTAAATACGCTAGATTCAAATCGAATTTCCGGAAATTCTTCTGCCTTAAAATACCCGCTTCCCATTAACTCTTTATCTCTTGGACCGATATATGTAGTGAGCTCTTCAAGCGGTAAAACAACATCTACAAAAGATTCTTCAATAGTATTAGCTACTTTCAAACTACCGAACACTCGCTTGAATTCTCCTTTCGTTCTTCCATCGTCTGGACCCAACTCAAAATAAACTTTGGAGCTTTCCTCTTGAATCGACCACTTTCCTGTAACACTACTCAGCGGTAACCCTTCACTCTTCTCCCCTTCTACATTCACTTGAATCCCCAAGCTTTCCAAATCAATGTTTGAAACTTGTTCAACTGGACGAATAACAGGAAGAAGTAATAAAGCTAAACCAATAGAAATTAATTTAAGCGAAACAAAAGAAGCGTTTTTAAACAAGGCAAAAGTCACACTTAACACAGCCAAACTTACAATCATTCCGGCTAAAGCTAATACACCTCCCAATCGCTCAAACTGCGTGTAAGCTAGACCTATTGCTGTAATAGCAACAATAGGAATAACAACCGCGATACTTCCTAAAATAAACTGCCATTTTCCAGTATTAAATCGCGACAATCGTAGAAATAAATGATGCGAAACCACCATAAAACCAGCAATAAAAGCACCTTCCACTACTTCCCCTCGTAAAAAATTGAGTTGTTCAAACCCACCTTGACGCACATAAATAATAGAGAAGGCCAATAAGAATAAAGCCGAACTAGCTGAAAGGATAATATTGTTTTTTAACCCTAATTTATTTCTTGCTACAAATGAAGCCGAAAGGTGAAAAGTCGCTGCAATAAGAATTCCTAATGGACCCAATAAAAAAGAACCGAGAGCCGCAACACCTCCTATAAATGCATAAGAAACTAAACTCTCAAGGTAGTTCTCTTCATTTTCTGCCCACTTAATAGAACCAAATCTAATAATTAAATTTCCAATTCCTAATTTCGCTAGATGCGTTAAAAAAGGAGTAACTACAGAAAGTACTGCTACCAACAATAACTCGATATTTTTTTCTACTGGACTTTTCATATACGAAAATTCTGTGAAATCAAAAATCAGAAATACACCAATAGAAATTACTATAGGAATAAGATTCCACCAAATCGAAACTTTACTTTTAGTTGCTTCACCCACAAAAAAGTGTACCCCTAAAATGGATATCATGAAATAAGGAAAAAAGAAAGTCAGTTGCTCATCTGGATGCTCAAAAAAATCTTTGGAAATGAATAGAATGGAAAAACCAAGAATAAAATAACTAATCGAATTCACGCTCTTTTCCTTGGAAAGCGCATACGCTACAGAAGCAATAATTCCTGAAATCAATACAAATAACGCTACAATTGTTACCATGGTAAATAATTTTTTATCAAAAATACAAATAATGAATTGGTCTTCAAAATAATTCATCGACCAAACTTAATAAAATAATAAGCGAATCAGTATAATGTGCGGAGCACATGAGGTATTAAAATTGTTCTAAAATTTTTATACGCTTCTCAATAGGAGGGTGAGTAGCAAAAAGACCACCTAGACCACCTAGAAAATTCATAGAAGTATCTTCCGGAGCATTTTCTATAAACATTTGTTGGACATCTTCACTTTTCACTTCGTTTACATGATGATTATTCGATATTTTACGCAATGCAGAGGCCAATGCCATTGGATTTCTAGTCATTTGTGCCGCACCTGTATCGGCTAAATATTCACGTTTTCGGCTCAAAGCAAACTTGAATAATATAGAAAGTACATAAGCTACTAAGGCAATTACCAAAATTATAATCATTCCTTTACCATCGTCTTTCTTTCTATTTCCACCTGACATACTACCATATAACACTGAACGAAAAGCTATTTGAACTAAAAAGGAAAAAATTCCTACAAAAATGATCGTTACTACTAGCAAACGCACATCTTTATTTCTAATATGCATTAATTCGTGTGCTATTACTCCTTCAAGTTCTTCATCATTTAATTTTTCGATAATTCCCCGTGTAAGCGTTACAGTATATGTTTTTTCGTTCAATCCACTAGCAAACGCATTCAATGCTGGACTTTCAATAATGCGCAACATGGGCATCTTCATACCCACACTCATACAAAGATTCTCTGTCAAATTGTAAACACGCATATTATTTTTACGGTCTAGTGTATGAGATCCCGCTGCAGAATTGATCATCGATGAATGAGCGAAGTAGGCGATTAAAAACCATATTCCTACTCCAATTAATACTACCGGAATCGTTTGAATAAATATTTCAAGTACTTGAGATGCATTCGGCGGATCTCCTTCAGGAGAAAAATTAAAAAAGAAGATAATTGCCCATACCATCGCAAAAATCAGTAAGGGAAAAGCAACTAAGAGCAGTATAGATTTCCTATTGTTCTCTGCTATTTGCTGTTGTATACCAATATACTTCATTTCTGTTATTTTTTCTCAAAAAAACATCCATCGCTTATAAAACGATGGATGATCTTTGTTTAATTTCTATACTTAAAACTTTACTTCTGGTGCTTTATCCATGGACTGTCTTTCCGTTGCACCAAGATCAAACATAGGCTCCGATTTAAATCCAAACATACCTGCGAAAATAACATTTGGAAATTTCTGAACCGCAATATTTAATTCCTTCGTCGCCGAATTAAAGAATCGTCTGACTGCAGCTAGTTTGTTTTCGATATCTGACAATTCGTTTTGCAATTGCATAAAGTTTTGACTTGCTTTTAGATCTGGATATGCTTCAACTTGAATATTCAAGCCACTCAACGCAGAAGTCAGCTCTTTTTCGGCAGCAATTTTATCGTTAACCGTATTTGCAGAAATAGCCTTTTGTCTAGCTTGAGTTATGGCTTCAAAAGTTCCTCGCTCATGCTCCATGTAACCTTTAACTGCCCCCAACAACTGAGGAACCAAGTCATGACGTTGCTTTAACTGAACATCAATGTCTGCAAAAGCGTTTTCACGATTATTGCGTAATTTAACCAGACCATTGTAAATTGCTATAATCCATATTACTAAAATTACAACAACACCGATAATAATTCCTGTACTTGACATCTTTTATAAATTTAATTCGAATACAAAATAAGTCTTAAAAAATGACTTCTTGCGTAAATTTAACAAAAATTATTGACGAGGATCTTGTTCGCTCTCAGAAGGAGCCTCATCTTCATAGTTTTTCTTAGAAAGTTGATCTCTTTTATCTTGAATTTTCTTTGACCATCTGCGGCTGATAAACATCAATAAAAAGAAAGCTATAATTAATAAGATTGTTGTTGTTGAGTCCCAAGCACTTTCTCCCCTACCTTTTCCAATATCTACATTTTGTGGACGTTGCGCCAACAAATCACTCACCCTTAAAGAGATAAAGGCAATTAAAATCATTATTCTATATTTCATACTTCTCATTTTTTTCATAATTTAATTCTCGAATTCTATCACAACAAAAAGCAACATCACGCTCTTTACGCATTATTAAATCCTCAACTAATATAACTATTTTTATTTAGAATGATCCTAAATAGCAAAAAAACTAATCTTTAAAAAAGGTTAAAACAGCTATATACCTTCGGATTGAAGTTTCGAAACTGTATATTAGCAAATAATGACAAATTAATACATCAAAGAAATAACCATAAAGTATACATGATTTTAAACTTCACAGTTACTCAACATAAAACTCTTTAGTAGTTATAATTAATTATTGTTCAGAATAACCAAATTTTAAATATGAAAATAAAAATAGTATTGCTGTTATCATTTTATTCGTTACTAATAACTTCGGTAATATATGCAAATCATTCACCCAAAGAAATTAACAAAAAAACAGCTTCTTGTCATTACATTGAACCTATTGAGGAAGACTCTATACATTACTCCCCCTTAGTCATTGGATATATAGGAAATATTGGTTGTGCAAATTCAGAAATGGTTGTAACAGAAAAAGTGTTAGCAGCTATTGAGGATGAAGAAATGATGAATGAAAGGATTACAACAGCAATTCAAGCAGTGGAACAAAAATGTATTTCGACCAAACAAGTGCGCGAAATTGCCGATGTGTTTTCAATGGAAAGTGATAAGTTGGAATTTTCCAAAGGGGTTATGTCCAATATATACGATATCGACGATATTTATAAGTTAAATGATATGCTTTCTCAAACCATGCAAAAAAAGAGCCTAGATCATACCATTGACACCATGCATTGGTCTAGTTATGGAATTGCCTATGGAAAACCGTATGTATATCCAGTTGTTGAATACCATGGTCGCATTGGATCTTTTCTACCCATAATCGACCATGAAAGACTAACAGAGATTATCGATAATCAAACTTTTTTTAATGATAAAATTCATGTAGCCAACCAAGCTTTGGCTCAAAAATCATTAACTGTAGACCAATTCGTATTTATAGCAGAAAATGGTTTTAATAGTGAAATGGATCGTTTAAAATTCGCGAAAGCTGCAAAGCCTCGAATAATCGATATAGATGACTTCATAAAAGCAGAACACTTATTCTCTTTTAAAACAAATATTGACGCTTTTCACGAATTAATAGCAATAGATTAATTGAATTGCTTTAAGAAGTAAAGGCTAGCTGACCAGGGCAAGCTGACTAATAACCACACACAACAAATGTAACAAAAGTCACGTTCGGGCGCTGATGATATTTATACATTTATAAAAAATACTTTGTTATGGAAAAAAGATTTCAAGTACTGGTTATTGGTGCAGGAACTGGCGGTATCATGGTCGCTGCCCAACTCAATAAAAAATACCCAGACATAAATGTTGGTATAATCGATCCAGCAGAATTTCATTACTACCAACCGGCTTGGACATTGGTTGGGGCTGGAACATACAGCTTCGAAAAAACTAAAAAACCAATGAAGGATTTAATTCCTTTAAAATCTGCTTGGATAAAAGATAAAGTAAACCAAATCAATGCGAAAGAAAATAAAGTTACTACTGATAATCATGGAGAAATAGGTTATGATTATTTGGTTGTTTCTCCTGGACTCGTTTATGACTACACCAAGGTGCCCGGATTAAAAGAGGTTCTTGAAGATCCTAATAGTATGGCAAGTAGTGTTTATACAGATCCAGATAAAACATGGAGAGACATTCAAAAATTCAAAGGAGGCACTGCACTTTTTACCCAACCAACAACTCCAATAAAATGTGGTGGTGCTCCACAAAAAATAATGTATTTAGCAGAGGCTGCTTTTAAAAAGAAAGGCATTACTGATAAAACAAAAATTACTTTCGCCACCAATGGAGGAGTTATTTTTGGCATCAAACCTATTAAGGAAACTTTAATGAAAGTTGTCGATAGAAAAAACATTGCTTTAAAGTTTGGACATAATCTTGTTAAAGTTGACCCAAAAGAAAAAATTGCTTGGTATAAATTAGGAGACAACGTTGGGTACCATAATGAATCTGTTGGCGTTGAAACCATTGAACAAGACGGACTGGTTGGAATAAAATATGATTTCTTACACACAGCTCCTCCCTCTGTGGC
>SKHH01000017.1 GCA_007117055.1 Lishizhenia sp.
ATGGAAATAAGAGAACTATTTTTACGTAAGAAACACTTAAGAATTTCCATAAAATATTGAATGATTCATGATTTTGATTTATGTTGTTAGTTTGCTCCGAAGGCATCCCGATTTTATCGGGACGCGTCTACCAGTTCCGCCACCGAGGCTTTTTGGAATTGGGTCAACATAAGTAATTCATTTTTTTAAAAGTAAGCGAAAATCAATAGAAAAAATTAAACCCCATCTACAATAGCTGGTAAATACTCTTTCCCTATTTCTATCTTCACCTATTTTTCTATAGGTATGTAAGAAACTGAAACTCTACCGTCGTATTCTCTTGTGTATTAGCCCTCAAAGAAACCACAGATCTTTATGTATTTACCCTACCTAAATCGTGATGCTTGATGCTTTCCACTAAACTACGAGTCATACCTGTGTAAATATAATTTTATGAAAATTATATATTCCAAGATAACCCTACACCAAAAGGTAAATAGTTCGGTCCTTTATCTTTTTCAAACAAAGTATTTAAACCATAAGTAGCGACTAAACAAACCTCTCCGAATCCAACTCTTACCGTTGCATCTAATTGAAATGGATTCAAATGAAAATGTCCTCGATTTCGAATACGCTGAGTTTTTCCATTCATTTTATAATTCTGCTTAATTCTTGAACCAATACGATAATTGGCATTTACACCTGCAGAAATATTAAAAGCATTAGGATTAGCTGGTTGTGACCAAAAAGTGAGCAATAAAGGTGCTCGAAGATAGGTTTGATTAAAAAAGTTCTTCGTGAAATTCATGCTGGAGTCCTTTACTGGGAATATCATGTCATCATCAAAAGATAATGTTGTTGTGCTATTTTTAAACGCATAACGATTGAATTTAAAACCTAATCCAGTAGTCAGTAGAAAATGTCCTTTACTACTCCTCACACTATAATCAACGAGATTCAAATTGATTTGAAAGCTTCTTGCATAATCTAGCTCCATGTGCCGATTATCCGGATCATTGTTTATCCCGAAGTTTTCATCCATGAAATATCCACTTGACTTAAATTCTATCCCCTGCCAAGCATAATATGACTTCGTAAACCTTCTTTTTGTTTTAGAGGTAGTTACACTATCTCCTGTAATTACAATCACCCTCCTGTTGATTTGAATGGTTAAAGTATCATCTGCTTCCTTTGTGTCCAAATTCTGAGCATAATATCCTAGACTACAAAAAGCAACGAGTGTTAACAAAACTAACTTTTTCATCTTATATTTTTTTATTTCTTGCTAGACGAACAACTTTCTAATAAGTTACAACACGTATCGCACATTCATCATTTATACAGTTTAAAAGCCATATTCCTCTCTAACAGTCGAATATTATATTATTATCTTATATGTCTATATTTAAAAGCTGGATTCAAGCTATCAAAACAACTAAATCAAAACTATTGCATCATAATATCATTGGGATGTGTAACTATTCTAAACTTCATTCGTCTATTAAAAATGGAAAGGTTTCAGTATAATCAATTAGTAAATAACTGTAGCGATGGATTGTATCGTTATGCACTAAAATTAACTGGATCCGAACAACATGCACAAGACTTGGTACAAGACGCATTCGAAAAAATTTGGATAAAACGGAATGAAATCAGTTACGAAAAAGGCAAATCATATCTATTTAGAACTGTCCACCACTTATTCGTTGATTTCTACAGAAGATCTAAAATAATTCGCTTTGAATCAGAAGATGCAGTCAATAATACTCAAACAAATACTGCAATTCCTGTTGATTTAAATGAAATCATAGAAAATGCTTTGAAACAACTCAATGAATTACAAAAGTCGGCTATTTTATTAAGAGATTATGAAGGTTACAGCTATGAAGAAATCGGACAATTATTGGACTTGAGTGAAGCGCAAGTTAAAGTCACCATTTTTAGAGCAAGAAAGAAATTAAAGGAGTTTATTGGCAAAATTGAGACCGTATTATGAACATCACATTGGAAAACTACGAAGCTTTTTTATTGGACTTTTATGAAGGTTCTTTAGATTCTTCAGCAGTAGCAGAATTACAAGACTTCTTTATTCGACACCCAGAATTGAAAGTAAATGAAGGGGTTGATCTCGTGTACCTTCCTAATCCTCCAACCGTATTATATCCTCAAAAAAATCAACTACAATTCGATAACATAACAACAACCAATTACGAATACTTTTTCATAGCTTTTTGGGAAAAACAACTTAACAAAGAGGATGAGTCGAAAGTAGTAAGTTGGGTAAGCAATAACCCTAAATATTTACCCTCTTTTAGAGCATATGAAAAATGTCAACTAAAAGCCGACTACCGCATTGTCCACCCGAACAAGAAGTTACTTTACAAAGATGTAAAACTGATTCAAACATGGATGTTCAAAATTGGAATTACTGCAAGTATATCTGGAGTTATTTTATTTCTATCTGTATTATTTACTTCTGATACAACTGGATTAACCCCAAAGTATACTCAACATAAATTAGAGGTTAAGAAGTCGCCTCTAGTTACTGTGGAAAATCAAAACACAATCTCCAATTCCTCTAATGCGAATGTTTCAACCTATAAAAAAAGAAGAAGAAAAGAAATAGTCACGGAACAAATTAATGACAATCTAGGAACTCCAATAGCCAAAGAAAAACGCACATCCGATAGCTTTAATTTAAATCAACAGATTGTACTAGGTTTGGAACACACACTCACTCCAAGATTAACTCCTTTTCCTATTTCAGATAATTCATTAGAATTCATTAATTTAGAATTTAATGACCGGGAAGTCTTAGCGCAGCACAACCCTTCTCAATATGAATCTAATAATTTAATCGTTAGCGCAATAAACAAAATAACTGCTATTTTTCAAACAAAACCTGAACAAAACGAATTACCATTAATTCCAGAAATTAAAAGCTTGCCTATTCCCTTCCAAGGTGAAACATTTTTAGCGCAAGAAAACATAGATGTGCGGGTTATCAGACTTCGCATTCTTGGTATAACTGTAGAGCATACAAAAGTGATTGATTCAGAATAATATTTTTCAAAAAATTGAAATTAGATATACAAGAGCACCCCCTTTTTAGGGAACGTAAACATCGGGTTTCACCCAATGTTTACAAATGCAGTCCTTTCAGGACAATTTTGCAACTTAGCTTCGTAGCTCAATAATATTAAATGCGTTTGCCCTAACCCCCTTTTTATCATATTTCTGTCTTCCATATATTATTCCTAACTTGCATTACCTAAAAAATAGGATTATGAAATGTTTTTTCTTCTGGGCTTTTATTTTCTTTTCAGCTTTTTCTGTGCAACAAATTTATTCTCAATCCTCTATTTTAGAACGAATTGACGCTATTGAAACGTCCTTTTCATTTACTTCAGAAGAGGTTCCATTAACTGTTGTGTCCCAGCATATTCTTAAGTTACCTATTCGGTCTTCAAGCAGAACAGATCCATCAATTGTTAGTCACGGAGAAGCATATTTTTTAGAAATTGAATTACATTCAAAAATTGAACAAAAAAGTGGAAGACGCTTGTTAGATCCCCCATACGTGTTGCGCTTTTATTCGGATAGAGGAGTACTTCTGGGACGAGTACCTACTAGTGCACTAGAAGTTTTTCATTCTGATGAAAGCAACGAAACACCTCCAAGGTTTATCAGAATTAACATTCAATCAATTCCTTTTACAATGCTCGAACGAACCAGTCGAATAGACATTGTCGAGA
>SKHH01000268.1 GCA_007117055.1 Lishizhenia sp.
CCATACGTTCATCTTTTAAGACCACTACCACTATGTTTGTTTCCACTGGTAAAACGGATGAAACAAAGTCCTTTTGTTCAAAAGCAGCCCCTAATTGCTTTGCATGGTGATGGTCTTCTTTCAGTCGGGAAATATTGTGTTGTAATGCATAGATTCCTCCTGCTGCAATAATTCCGGCTTGCCGCATTCCTCCTCCAAGTACTTTTCGTATTCTACGGGCTTTTGTAATGAATTCTTTACTTCCCAACAGTAGAGAACCTACAGGTGCTCCTAGTCCTTTTGACAAGCAAATGGAAATAGAATCAAATTGTTGGCCGTAAACCTTGAAGTCCAGTTGAGTTTCCACTAAGCTATTAAAAAGTCGTGCACCATCTAAATGAAGCGGAAGGTTTTTGCTTTTGCAGAGTTTTTTTATTTTCTTAATTTCCTCAAAATCATAAATGGCACCACCGCCTCTGTTCATTGTGTCCTCTAGAGCCACTAAGGCAGTTAATGGGTAATGCACATTGTTCGGGTCGTTGATAGCATGTAGCACAGATTCAGCAGTGATTCGTCCTCGGTCTCCGTCTAGTAATTTTACGGATGCTCCTGCATTTTTTGCAATCCCTCCACCTTCGTATTTGTAAATATGTGCCTCTTTAGAGCAAATAACTTCATCACCGGGTTTGCAGTAGACTTGAATGGCAATCTGATTGGTTTGAGTACCAGAACTACAAAACAAACCGGCTTCTTTTCCAAATAAATCGGCAGCATTAGACTCTAATTCATTAATCGAAGGATCTTCCCCAAAAACATCATCTCCAACGGGAGCGTCAAACATGAATTTTTTCATCTCCTCTGTAGGTTTTGTAACAGTGTCTGAACGATAATCTATCATGCTGCAATTATTTTTTTCGTGCGATCATTAATCCATCTCGAATCGGAAGTAAAACATTTTCAACACGTTCGTCCTGTTGGATTTTTGTATTGTATTCCAGTAGAGTTTTGGTGTCTTCGTCCAGTTTTTCTATTGGTTCAAGTACCTTTCCAGACCACAATACATTGTCTGCAATAATATATCCGCCTGGGCGAACATGATCTATTACTAGGTCATAATAGTTGATATAATTAGACTTATCCGCATCAATAAAAACAATATCTAGTGGTGTATTTAACGTTGGAATTATTTCTAATGCATTTCCAATTCTAAAATCAATCTTATCCGCATATTCTGATTGATTGAAAAACTTTCGTGTAAAGGGCTCCAACTCATAATTAATGTCAATGGTAATGATTTTCCCATCTTTTTGTAATCCTTCGGCAAGGCATAATGCAGAGTAACCAGTATAAGTGCCAATTTCTAAGATAATACTTGGTGCAATCATTTTACTCATCATACTCAACACCCTTCCTTGAAGATGCCCACTTAACATTCTGGGCTGTAGCACTTGAATGTGTGTTTGTCTATTCAGTTCATATAGTAGCTCCGGTTCTTTTTCCGTATGAGCTAAGGCGTAATTTTCGATATTTTCATCAATAAAGTCCATAGAAGAAGTTTTAAAGAAATAAAGGTAAGCATTCTTATTAAATCATGAAGTGATATTGGGGTAAAGGCATTTTTATATTAATCATAAACACTCAGTGCCACTGTATTTGATCGTTAAAGCTCTGAAACAGCATAAGTATCCATTGCCAATAATTACATTTTTTCGATACGTCTCAGTAGGTCGCGTTCAACAACCTCAGCATTTTTTATAATTTTTTTGCACCATTGAATTTTAAGGTCTACTATTTCTTCTTCTGATAATAACCAGTTAACAGCCGTTTGTTCTTCTAATTTTTTTCTGAGAATTTGAAGGCTCAGCGCTGCAGAAACAGAAATATTAAAGCTTTCTGTAAATCCATACATAGGGATGCGGATATATTCATCTGCTTGTTGTAAAGCGGTTTCTGATAAACCCGTTTTTTCTGTTCCAAATAGTAAAGCAATGGGCTGTGAGACGTCTAAATGATAAATTTCTGTATCCTGTTCATGTGGGGTGGTAGCTACTATTTTATAACCTTTTTGCTTTAAATGTTCAATGCATTTTGTTGTTGGGAATTTCTCATCGGAGTAATGGTAATGATTTACCCATCGCGTAGCCCCCATAGCTATGTCTCTTTGAATTGTGAATTTATTCGACTTTTCAATAATATGTAAATCTTGAACACCAAAGCAGTCGCATGTGCGCATTACAGCACTAGCGTTGTGTTCTTGATAAATGTTTTCAACAGCCACAGTCAAATGCCTTGTCCGAAGTGCAGCAAATTGATCAAATTTTTCTTTTTTAGCATCAGTGATAAGGTTATATAGGGCGTCTTTGAGTTGTTTTTTAATTTCAATCTTCATCTCAGTTTAACTTTGATTCAATAAAAAAGGGGGCATAAGCCCCCTTTCAATGCGTTTAAACTAATGATTAGTTTACAGAGCTAGAAAGTTCAGCACCTGCTTTAAACTTAACTACTTTTTTAGCAGCGATTTGAATTTCTTTACCAGTT
This sequence comes from Lishizhenia sp., assembly GCA_007117055.1. Taxonomy (GTDB): domain Bacteria; phylum Bacteroidota; class Bacteroidia; order Flavobacteriales_D; family Crocinitomicaceae; genus CSBr16-161. The sequence goes on from SKHH01000268.1 coordinate 2,518, forward strand.
TGTGGATTTCTTCCTGTTCTTGCAGAACGCTCAGAAATAGAGAAAGATCCAAATCCGATTAATGAAATACGATCACCTTTTTTAAGTGCGTCTGTTGTAGCAGTAATAAATCCATCTAATGCTTTTTTTGCATCTGCTTTAGATAATCCAGCGTTTGAAGCAATTGCCTCTACTAATTCTCCTTTGTTCATAGTTTTGGTTTTTGTTTGTTATTAAATATTTATTTTGAACAAATATAACTCAATTTACATATAGTGCAAGGGTTTCGAGAAAAAAATGACGAAAAAATGATAACTTTTTTAACAAATGCTCTCGAACGTCAGTAAAATCATTATAAATGCTTATAATTGAAGCGGTTGTATTTTAGACGGTTTTTTGTCTAAAAACACATGAATTTGCGATAGATCTGTATTGTTAAACGATTAAGTGCACTTTAAAAGTTACTAAACAAAAAAATGAAGTGAAGTTAGATTGATTAATTTTTAATCAATATATAAGGTTTATTTAGTTGAAATTTACGTTCCATTCTTCTGGTCGAAATCCAGCGATAAAATCTTTGGCATTCATTTTTCGCTTTCCCTGTAATTGAACTTCCTCTAAAATTAGAGTGCCTTTTGGTAATTGAAGCAGGAGTTGTTTTTGATCTTCAAATAAACATGTTTTATTATGGGTTGCCTCATCAAAAGGTTTCGCTCTAAATATCTTAAAACTAAAGGCTTCCTGTTTAGTAAGGTGGGTCAATTCTAACCAAGCACCGGGATAAGGAGAAAGACCATGAATGAAGTGTATAATTTTCTGAATATCGGCTGTGAGGTCAATTTTACAATCTTCTTTGAAAATTTTTGGAGCGGGGTGGATGTGATCAACCGACATTTCTTTTTGTGGTATTGGACGCAGCGCTTTGCTAAAAACACCATCAATGGTTTTAAGAATAACATCTGCACCTAAATGCATCATTCTATCGTGTACCTCTCCCGCCGTTTCGTTTTCGTGGATAATCATTTCTTCTTGCAGAAGTACATCTCCTGTATCTATCTTATCATTGATATAAAAGCTGGTAACTCCTGTTTTGTGCTCTCCATTAATGACGGCCCAATTTATTGGTGCGGCTCCTCTGTAGTTCGGTAGCAATGAGCCGTGCAAATTAATCGTGCCCATTCTAGGCATTTTCCATACCACTTCTGGTAGCATACGAAAAGCGACAACTATAA
>SKHH01000186.1 GCA_007117055.1 Lishizhenia sp.
AAAAAAGATATTTCAGGTATTCACAGAATGGCGTTTATTCTTTTATGGATTGTCTTATTTGTTGCAGCCTTTTTATTTATATTTAACCTCGAAATTAATATCATTCGAGATGCTTTTCAAACTAGGTGAACAGGTTAAGTTATTACACGAAGTGGGAGATGCCGTCGTTATTCGGTTTATCGATGCACATCATGTAATTATAGAAGACGAAACAGGATTTGAGCGTCCTATGCCTATCACTGAGTTAGTAAAAATACACGGTAATCAACATGATAGTTTAAGCCCTGATTCAGATTCATTTCATCTTAAGGAGGAAGACATGCAACAAGACTACTCTAAAACACCTGTGGTTAAGAAGCATAATTTTTGGGAAATAGACTTACATACACATGAATTACTAGACAGTGAGGCAGGAATGACCCCAAGTGAAATTCTAAGGTTTCAACTCTCCACTTTCAAGTCCTTTTTTAGGAATGCTCAAGATAAACGGATCAAAAAACTGGTAATCATTCACGGCGTTGGTGAAGGAGTATTAAAACATGAAATAAGAACCTTTCTTTCCCACCAGGATAGCGTTGAGTATTTTGATGCCAGTTACCGAGAGTATGGAAAAGGAGCAACGGAAGTTGAAATGTTCTATAATTAATATCAAAAAAACAGGAACGTTTGCGTCCCTGTTTACTACATGCAAAAAATCAATCTCTTTAAACGTTCACTTATTCTATAGTCAAATCATAAGGAAGTCTTGCTTGAATACCAAAATAGGACTCTATGCTTTTTAACTTTTCATAGTAAGTAAGTAATTCTTTAGGTAACTTAACATCCATTGTTGTTTCCTCATCTTGATTAATCGCTTCCAAAATTTCTTGCCATGGTTCTTTTTTCAATTTTGGATAATACACTACCTTCGCATCGTCAATTTGAGCATCCGTTATGGCATATTGTAGTGCTTCATTGAACCCGCCAATTTCATCAATTAAACCAATTCTTAACGCATCTTTACCCGTCCAAACTCTACCTCTTGCAACAGAATTCACCTCTTCTTTGGTCATTCCTCTTCCTTCAGAAACACGACTTAAAAACTCATCGTAAATAAAATCTACTTCTTCTTGAACAATTGCAAATTCCTCATCCGAAAGTTTTTTATTCGTTGAAAGAACTGCTCTGTGGTTTGTTTCAACACGGTCAAACGTGATTCCTAATTTTTCTTCAAACATTTTTCCTGTATAAGGAATCATTCCAAAAACACCAATAGAACCAGTAATTGTGCGTGATTCAGCAAAAATCCGATTTGCAGGAGCAGCAATATAATAACCTCCAGAAGCAGCAACATCTCCCATTGATACAATTACAGGTTTAACTGCTTTCGTCAGCATCACTTCTCTCCAAATTTCATCACTTGCTAAAGCACTACCTCCAGGGCTATTTACACGAAAAACAATCGTTTTTATATTATCATCATTACGCACCTCTTGAAATAGCTTTGTGATTCTATCAGAACTAAGTCCGTCCCCTGATTTCACCACACCTCCTTCAGCGATAATTACAGCTACATTACCTTGTTTTCCTTGATTGATTTTTTGTTGATCTTCAAACTTTCGCTTAGCATAACGTTCAAAAGAAATGAGGTTTAGTTCATCTACACTTTCTGCTTCTACTTTTTCAGCAATCATGTCAAGCACTTCATCACGGTATTTAACAGCGTCAATCAACTTATAATCAACGGCATCCGTAACCCTTCTAATTCTAGTACTATCAGCGATTTCATTTAGTTGAGTAATAGAAATATTTTTTTCTTGACTAATATCGTATGTAATATCTTCCCACATACTTGTTAGATATCGCTCCAATTGTACTCTACTTGAATCACTTACGCTTTTCAAAAAATAAGGCTCTACAGCACTTTTAAAATCATTATTCGAACCACGAACAACCTGAACCTCTACATCCAACTTATCCAACATCCCTTTGAAGAACATTAGCTCAGCACCAAGTCCACCAAACTCCATCATTGAGGAGGGAAAACCATAAGATTCATCTGCTGCAGAAGCGATGTAATAATGCTTCATTCCAATTGCTTCACCTTGATAATAAGCTACTACAAACTTTCCAGACGCTTCAAAACGATTTATCGCTTTACGAATTTCAGCAGCTGTTGAATACCCACAAATTGGGGCTTCTAACTCTAAAAACACACCTTTAATTTTATCGTCTTTTGCTGCTTTTTCCAAACCGTAAAGTATATCGGCTAGCCCAAGTTTTGAAGCTATACCAAACATACCCGGATCAAACCTTACGGATGACATTTCTGAAATTTGTCCCGACAATTTCATGTGCAACACTGAATCGTTTTTAACCGAGTATACAGGCTTTGCACTTGAAATCGCTCCGATTATCGAAATAATTATGATAGACATTAACCCTAATACAACGATTGAAGCTAATAAACTCGGCCAAAACACTCTAAAAAATGGAATCTTCATATTGTAAATCTTTTATTTTTTTAACCTCAATTTATTAATTTCAATATTTTGAGGATACTTTATATAATTCAGTTCAATGAACTCATTACATTTGTATTAATTTATTCAAAAGTAAATATAATTATTAGTAGATCTACAAGCAAAGGATAAAAGGCTAAATCTTATTTACAATAGGTTATAATTAAAGGTAAACGAAAATCAAAATGAACATAGTGTACATATCTCTTGGATCGAACATCTCTCCAAGAAAAAAACACATCTACATGGCCATTCAGCTTTTGAGGAAAAAAGCTGGGGCAATTGATAGTATCTCTGACTTTTACAGCTCAAAACCCGTTGGTTTTACCGCTGAAAATGACTTTATCAATTGCTGTGTAAAACTATCCACCCCCCTCTCCCCTTTTGAATTGTTAAAAACTACGCAAGAAATAGAACGAAGTATTGGGCGCAAACAGAAATCTGTAGCTAAAAATTACAGTTCTCGAAAAATAGATGTAGACATCCTTTACTTTAATAAAATAACTCTGTATACCAAAACATTACAAATTCCACATAGTAAAATGTTGAATCGCAAATTTGTTTTAGGCCCGTTGAATGATATTGCAGCAACATTCTCACATCCATTGCATACAACAACAATTCATCAATTAGCGTTAAATTGCAAGGACACAAATAAAATCACTAGGATAAATACAAGCAAAAATCAAACATAAACAACTAATTCAGAGGTCAATACACAATGACAGCATCAACTTCAGATCACAAAAAACTATTAAAAAATAAAACGTTAAAAATAATTATAGTAAAAACATTTTTATCAAACTGAAAAAATTCATTATTATTGCATTCTTAAAAGTAAAGAAATAATAAATCGACAATGAAAAAGCAAGGAATAAAGAGTTTAGCTTTTATCGCAGCAGCAGGTCTTGTAACTACAAGCTGTGACTTATTGAAAGATCTAGATTACGCAGTTACTCCAGATCCATTAGAAATGCATGGAGACAGTGTCAAGGTGAAAGTTGACATCACTTTCCCTGAAAAAGGTATCCGTAAGAAAGCGTATGCAGAAATCACACCTTCTGTTGGTGGTCAATCACTAAGAACAGTAACAGTAGTAGGAGAAAAAGCAACTGCCAATGGTCAAGTTGTACCTTTCAAACCAGGAGGAAAAGTTGTTTATGAAGACGTTGTTGCTTACACACCAGAAATGGAGGATTCAGAACTTACAGTAACTGGAAAAGT
>SKHH01000113.1 GCA_007117055.1 Lishizhenia sp.
ATTTATATATCCGTTGCAAAACAACTAGGAATTTCTCCGGAAAACTGCCTGGTGATTGAAGACTCTTTGAATGGAGTAATAGCAGGAAAAGCAGCCAAAATGAACGTCATCGCTGTTCCTGAACATACGCATGCACCCAATCCAAAAATAAGTGTAGCGGATGTTGTAATTTCAGATCTTTTTCTGCTTGAGAAAATGATTCAGAAGTCATTATTATAGTTGGATTTTGAAAAGTAAAAAAACGAGCTCTCACTTGGAAAGCCCGCTTTTTTTTACCGATTAAAACAACTAAACAAAAGAACCTATCATGGCGCATATCGTTATTCTTGTTGCCAACTATAAAGGTTTAGTGTAAAGGAGTTGGCTGAAAAGAGCGTTGTTAATGTTTAGCGTTTTCGAATGTTTAAGATTATAAAACAATCGCTCGACTTACTTCGATTGCGGTAATAGATTTTAAGTTACCTGATTTGCTTCTATAGCGTTGAGTTACCATTTTACCAGTTACGGCAAGTCGAGTACCCTTTTTTCCCGCTTTTGCAATATAGAGAGCCGTTGGGCCCCAAGCATACATATTGTGCCATAGTGTACGTTTTTTCTTTTCCCCTTCTTTAGAGGTGTACGTTTCGTTTATGGCGAGCGTGAAACGTACTTTTTTTTCTCCACTTTCGAAATTGGTGATTTCAGGAGTCATTCCTAAATTGCCTATTAATTGAATTTGATTTTTCATGTTTTTTTGGTTTTGATTATAAAATTACGAGGTCATTGATTTCTACTTCGGTAATGTTTCTGTTTTCACCAGAGTGAGATTTAAAAAACCGAGACCTAAGTTTTCCTTCTATGGCTAATGCCTGTCCTTTAGTCCCAAATTCTTCTAGAACTTTTGCCCACTTTCCTCGAGCGGTAATTTGATGCCAGCTTTTTTCATGTTTTGAGTTTCCTTCTTCATCTAAAAACGTTTCTCGAGTGGAAAATGAAAAACGAACAGCTTTTTTTCCATTGGGTAGTTCTATCACTTTCGGGTCACTTGACATTTGACCAATTAAGTTTACGTGGTTCATTTGTGAAATCGTCATGTTTGAAAATATTTTAGAGTTTGTATTTTTTTTAAAGACCTCCTGAGTGCTAAACCCAGGAGGCTGAAGTTAAGGTGGAATTATGCTTTTTCGGATTCGTTTCTTTTATTTACTAGCATAAACTCTCGCATAGAGACATACGTTTTTGTGCGTTTTTCACCTTGTTTGTTTTCGTAATTGTTGCTTTCAAGTCGGCCCTCAACAATAACTTCAGATCCTTTTTGTAATAATTTTTCACACAACTCTGCGGTTTTACCCCAGCACTCTACATTGTGCCATTGTGTAACGGTTACATAATCACCTGATTTGTTTTTGTACGTTTCGTTTGTAGCCATTGTGAACTTTGCTACTTGACTACCAGATTTTAATTTAATGATCTCTGGATTTCTCCCTAAATTGCCAATCAATTTTACTGTGTTTTTTAACGTGTTCATGTCTGTAAATTTTTAAAAGTTAATAATGTATTTGTTACTGTCGTTTGCTGTCTTTCAGCGATTGACACTGCAAAGTTGAGGAGATGCAAAACCTTAAATCGGTTATTTATCGTTTGTTGTCGACTAATTATCGTTTGTAAATGATTGTAATCGGATAAAACATTGATTTGCAATATAATGAATGTGTTCTGTTTTTTAGATAAAAATCTTATTCGCCCCCCCTTTTTTTCAACCATCCGAAACATGTTTTACTATTTATCTAATCATTGTCTTCTTTTTCACCACTAAACTCTTTCTAGAATATGTATTTTTGACAAAAATTTAAGATGAAGGTTATTGATCACATAGAAGCGGCAAAGGAAACATTGTTTTCATTTGAAATCTTACCTCCTTTGAAGGGAAAAAGTATCCAGTCTATTTATGATGGAATAGATCCTTTGATGGAATTTGATCCAAAGTTCATCAATGTTACGTATCACCGTGAAGAGTACGTATATAAAGAACGTGAAAAAGGGTTGTTGGAAAAAGTATCGATTCGCAAACGCCCAGGAACGGTTGGTATTTGTGCGGCCATTATGAATAAATATAATGTTGATGCAGTTCCACATTTAATATGCGGTGGATTTAGTAGAGAAGAAACGGAAAATGCGCTAATCGATTTACAGTTTTTAGGTATTGATAATGTATTGGCTTTACGAGGTGACCCCATTAAAACGGAAAGCTCATTTACCCCTCATCCAAAAGGACACACCTATGCTGTTGATTTGATACAGCAGATTCACGAAATGAATAAAGGTACTTATAGCTTAGATGAGATAAAACTGGAACCTACTAATTTTTGTGTTGGTGCAGCAGGGTACCCTGAAAAACATTTTGAATCTATGAATATGTCAACAGACCTTGGCTACTTAAAACAAAAGGTGGATGCTGGTGCGGAATATATCGTAACACAAATGTTTTTCGATAATCAAAAATATTTTGATTTTGTTGAAGCATGCAGGAAGCACGATATTAACGTGCCAATTATCCCGGGATTAAAACCTATCAAAAGTTTACGTCACATTTCTTTTTTACCAAAGTTTTTTCATATCGACTTCCCAGATGAGTTATCAAGTGAATTATTGAAATGCGAAACAAACGATCAAGTGAAAAAACTGGGTGTCGAATGGGGGATTCATCAGTCTCAAGAATTAAAAAAAGCCGGTGTTCCTTGTATTCACTATTATACGATGTCTAACTCTACAGAGGTTCAGCAAATAGCTAAAGAAGTTTTTTAGTAACAGCACTATTATTTTCGAGCTGTTTCCTATTTTTTTTGCAACTTTGAAAATTAGTTGTTCATAGATTGGTATGGTTTTTTCATATCTATCGTTAAACAAGATTGATTTATGATGAAGTATGGTTTATTAGTTGTAGTTATTTGCGCAATAATTTTTTCAAGTTATGGACAGGATGAGCGCTTAAGATTAGAAAATGTGGTTGTGGTTGCGCAGCAAGATCGCCTCGAAGATAAATACTCGTTAGAGTTAGCGGTGATTGATGTGATGCAAGCCAATAATATCAGGGCTAAATCCTCGTTAAATGTTGTAAAGCAAGGAGAAGATCCGGTGATTTTAGCTAGCGAAGAAACACAAAAGATCCTTAAAGCGGATGGCTTTGATACGTTTATGCTCATTTCTGTAAGAGGTTATGACAAACGTTTTACACCTTCTACTAATTTAGAAAATATGCGTGATGAGTTAAGTGCTGGTCATTTATTTCGATTATGGCGAGAAGATGCAAACTCTGTTTCTTTTACTGTTATTTTTTATCGCAATAATATTCCTGTACATTACGATTTAATTCGTGTTACTTCCACAGGATCTAAAAGTGCTGTGCTCAAACGCCTTTCAAAAATCTTAAATAAAAAGATTCAAAAAGAGTGGAAATAGATTGGTATTAACAAACACTAAAAAAATAGTTTAGACTTGGTTTTTATTCCCGACTTAATTATATTTGGAATGATAAATTTAAAGTTTAATTAAAAAACCTCTCAGCTTGCAATTGAGGATAGGGGCAACCAAAAGTTGCCCTTTTTTTCTACTTTTATAAATAACTCAAGTTTCGCACCTTTATATAAGTGGTAGTTCACTCGTTACTAACTAGTTAAAAACACACATGATTTGCTTTTAATTACTCATCGACTTTCTATGTATTAATTATCAGTCATTTGAA
>SKHH01000230.1 GCA_007117055.1 Lishizhenia sp.
ACAACTGTCATTTCAGTTGGAGCAACCAACTTTATTGCTGATTCAATCTGTTGAGCAGCACTACTATTTCCGATAACGATTTCTTGTTTTTTCAATCGTTCAATGGTAGGAGCCTTTTTTTGATTAGAATAATTTGCCACAGGGGCATTCCTTTCAATAGAAGAAGAAGTATCCAATGCTTTGTTAATTAAAAGCAATATTTCTTCTGGAAATATGGGTTTGGTTACATACTCATAAGCGCCAAGCTGAATCACTTTTACGGCTTGTTTCACATCAGAGTAACCAGTAATGACAATAATCGGAACGGTAGGATTAATTTTTTTCAACTCTTGAACTATCGTACTACCGTCCATATCGGGTAAGCGAAAATCTGTAAGCACCAAGTCAATATTTTTTCGCTTCACAACATTAATACCATCATTAGCATTAAAAGAGACATCCACCCGAAAACCTTTTCGTTCTAGAAACTTTTGGAGGAGTAAACAAATGTCTACATCATCATCAATAATAAGAAGCTTCTTTTTAGTCATGAACTTGCACTTTGCATCATTGACTGTAAAGATAAGGTGATATCCTCAGCTTTAAAAGGTTTTGGTATTAAAAAAAATCCACCACAATTTTTCACATTCGCTCTATCGATACATTGATTATGAGCAGAAATAAAAATAAACTTTACTTTATTGTTAGCACATTTTAAATCGTCTACCAGATCAAGGCCACTCCCGTCTGGTAAATTCAAATCAATGATTGCGAAGTCAGGCGGTGAATTCTGAACATGTCTTTTCGCTTCCTCTAAACTACCGGCTTGAACCACCACCATTTCAAAGGAACGGGCAATTATATTCGCACAAATCGTACGAATATCAGACTCATCGTCTACAATAAGAATGGTATGTTTATGGTATACTTGCACCTAATTAGAACACTTCATTTTTAATAATGTTTGTTTCAGTTTGTAAGAAACATGAAAAAACACTTTACTATAGTAGTACAAGAAACAAATCGTCATAAGCGAATTGAAAAGAGACTAAAACAAATCGTTATACTTAAAAAAAATAAAGTTAAGAAAAATAGAAACATAACAATACGAAAGACCAAAAAAGACATCACAAAAAAAAGCGTTGGAAAGGTATCCAACGCTTTTTGTAAAAAAAATACTATTTTTATTCTCCAGCTACTTCGAAAGAGAACTCAACAGCTACCTCTTTATGTAGGTTAGCTTCAGCGTTGTACGTTCCAACTTCTTTAATTGGTTCATCTTTAATTTTCAAAGATTTACGATCAACATCAACACCAGCCGCTTTTAATGCTTCTGACAATTGAACCGTGTTAACCGAACCAAATATTTTTCCGTTCTCACCTACTTTAGCGCCAATTTTTAACGTTAATCCTTCGATTTTCGTTGCAATTGCTTGCGCTTCTTCTTTCACCTTTTCCTCTTTGTGTGCACGTTGCTTCAAAATTTCTTGATGTGCTTTTTTTGTTGAGGCATTAGCAATAACTGCATAACCTTGTGGAATTAAGAAATTACGACCGTAACCAGGTTTTACTGTAACGACATCGTCTTTATATCCTAGTTTATCCACATTTTTTTTCAAAATCACTTCCATGTTCGTTTCTTTTTAATGGTTAATACTAGACTATTATTTCAACATGTCTCCTACGTAAGGAAGCAATGCTAAGTGACGCGCACGTTTTACAGCCTTGTTTACTCTCTTTTGGTATTTTGCTGAAGTTCCAGTGATTCTTCTTGGTAAAATCTTACCTTGTTCATTCAATAACTTCAACAAGAAATCAGCATCTTTATAATCGATGAACTTGATTCCGCTTTTCTTAAAACGACAGTACTTATCTTTTTTAATTTCGATATTTACTGGAGTTAAGTATCTTACATCATTCTGTGCCATAATCTAAAATTTAATTTTTTGAACATTAATTAATTTGCTTCTGCTGCCTCTGGCTTAGCTCCTGATAAACGAGCTCTTCTTTTTTCAGACCATGCTTTATGGTGTTTATCCATTTTCACAGTCAAAAAGCGCATTACTCGCTCATCTCTCTTGAAAGAAACTTCCAATTGAGAAATAAGGTCGCCTCCACCTTCAAACTCCAATAAAAAATAAAAACCTGTGGTTTTCTTTTGAATTGGATAAGCTAATTTCTTAAGTCCCCATGACTCAGAATGAACTAATTTTCCTCCGAAGGATGCTATTTCTCCTTCAAACTTCTTTACTGCTTCCTTTGTCTGATCTTCAGACAAAACGGGAGTTAAAATGAAAACAGTCTCGTAGTTATTCATATACTTCTATTTTTAATTAAGGGTGCAAAATTACTATTTTTATTTTACATCAAAAACTATTCGCTGAATATATTTTACAATCTCTCCATTTTTTTTATTAATTCCCAAGGTCAAAGATTTCCTAACAATTTATTAAAGCCAGGGCAAACACATTTATAAGATATTAAACTCATATAATATAGGTCGCAAAAGTGTTTCACCCTGTAAGCCTGTCCGACTGGTATGGCGCAGGTGTAATACGAAAACGAAGGACGAAGTCCTGTGTTAAGAATGAATAAAAGAAATAGTCCCGAAATCCTGCCTAAGCTTGGTAACTCCAAAAAATATATAGCGCTAGACTTTTGTGTATATTTTTTTTTAGCTATGAACCGAACAAAGTGAGCTCATAATTTGTCCCGATTTTCGGAAAGCACCATTGAAAAGTTTTTAAGGCGATCAAAAAAAGAAAAAAACACAATCCTAGAAAAAATACAGCAATTTATAAATCAGTATATTGCGTGATTTATCGTTATTAGTACAAAAGTAATTGTGTTTGCCCTGTTATTAAAGCTTCAAAACTTTGCAAGGACGTACATTTTTTTCATCTTTGTAAAAATATAAAAAATAGAACCTATGAAACACAATTTCGGGGCAGGACCATGTATTTTGCCACAAGATGTTTTTAAACAAGCAGCTGATGCTGTGCTTGATTTTAATGGATTATCCATTTTAGAAGTTTCGCATAGAAGTGCTGATTTTGTAAAAGTCATGGACGAAGCCCGTGAGAATGTAAAAAAAGCGTTGAATGTGCCTGAAGACTATACGGTGCTTTTCCTGCAAGGTGGAGCTAGTTTAGGTTTTTTAATATCCGCTATGAATATGGCTGGAAAACATAAAAAAGCAGCATACATTAACACCGGAACTTGGGCAACAAAAGCTATTAAAGAGGCTAAAAATGCGGGATTGGAAGTAGTTGAAATCGCATCATCTGAGGATAAAAACTTCAACTATATCCCGGAGAACTTCTCGATTCCAGAAGATATTGATTTTGTTCACTTTACTTCTAACAATACTATTTTTGGAACTCAGTTTAAAACTTATCCAAATACAAACAAGCCACTTGTGTGCGATATGTCGTCTGATATTTTCTCAAAGGAAATTGATGTTTCTAAATTTGCCTTGATTTATGCAGGAGCTCAGAAAAATCTTGGCCCAGCTGGAGCTACATTATTTATCGTGAAAAATGAGTTTTTAGGGAAATCAAATTTGGATAACATCCCGACTTACTTAGACTTAAATGTTCATGCTAAAAAAGATAGTATGTTCAATACGCCTCCTGTTTTTTCTATCTATGTTGCGAATCTGAATTTAAAGCACCTTCTTTCTAATGGAGGAGTAAAGTCCATTCAAGCTAAAAACGAAGAAAAAGCACGTTTGAT
>SKHH01000099.1 GCA_007117055.1 Lishizhenia sp.
GTGTAGCACCATGCAGGGATGCCATTTTCTGAAGCCGCGTTCCATTCTTGTGAATTGGTAGCATGAAGAATAGTATCACCGTTCATAAAAACAGAAGTGCTTAAGTTCTTTTCTGCCCATACTTGGTTGCCTATTTTCACCTCTTGACCAAAAGTAAATAAACCAGTCAGTAACAAGCAGTGTACAATACAGCCCAACAAGGCAAGCTTTTTCATTTGATCTATTTTACTCACTGGAATCGCCATGCCTATACTCAATTAATGCGCTTCTAACCAATTGTTCGCAAACTCCATTTCAACTACCATGGGCACCACTAAATCAACGGCAGATTCCATTTCTTCTTTTACGATTTTACGTATAATTTCTTCCTCATTTTTAGGAACATCAAAAACCAATTCATCGTGTACCTGAAGTAGCATTTTGGTTTTTACTCCTTCTTTTTCCATTCGTTGAAAGACATTAATCATCGCTATTTTAATAATATCGGCCGCACTTCCTTGAATTGGAGCGTTAATGGCATTCCGTTCTGCATAACCACGTACTACGGCATTTTTAGAGTTGATATCGGGCAAATAGCGTCTTCTTTTCATGATGGTTTCAACATAACCTTTTTCCTTGGCTTCTTCTTTAGCGTTATCCATATACGATTTAATAGCAGGATACTGCTCAAAATAACTGTCAATAATCTGCTTGGCTTCGGTGCGTGAAATTCCTAAATTTTGTGATAATCCAAATGCCGATTGACCATAAATAATTCCAAAGTTTACTGCTTTAGCATTGCTTCGTTGTTCACGTGTTACTTCATCAATAGCTACCCCGTAAACCTTTGCTGCAGTAGCCGCGTGAATATCCAAGCCTTGCTGAAAAGCTGCCACCATATTTTCATCTTTACTCAATGCAGCTATGATACGCAATTCAATTTGTGAATAATCCGCAGCCATTAACCAATGATTTTCGTCTTTCGGTACAAATGCTTTGCGGATTTCTCTACCTTTTTCGGTACGAATCGGAATATTTTGCAAGTTTGGACTCGTAGAACTTAATCTACCCGTTGCTGCGACTGTTTGCATATAATGCGTATGCACTCTTCCAGAAACTTCATCTACCAGCTCGGGCAGTGGGTCAACATAGGTGTTTTTGAGTTTTCGCAAGGAGCGATAATCTAAGATCAATGGAACAATTTCGTGGTCGTTGACGTGTTTTTGTAACACATCTTCTGAAGTAGAATATTGTCCCGTTTTCGTCTTTTTCGCTTTTTTAGAAATTTCTAATTTTTCAAATAAAATAGTACCTAATTGGCGCGGACTATCAATATTAAATTCTTCGCCAGCTAACTCAATGATGCGTTTTTCAAGTTGGATCAAATCGTGTTCTAGCTCTTTCGAAAACTGACCTAATCCATCAATGTCAATGCGTATTCCTATTTGTTCCATTGATTTTAAAACACCCACTAATGGCATTTCAATGTCATAAAACAATCGTTTTAAATGTTCTTTTTGAATTTCAGGTTCAAACAACTCTTTTAATTGCCAAGTAATATCAGCATCTTCACAGGCATAATCGACCACTTCTTTGGGGTCAATATCGCGCATGTTTTTTTGATTTTTTCCTTTTTTTCCGATGAGGTTCTCAATGGAAATAGGCTGATATTTCAAATAAAACTCCGCTAAGAAATCCATGCTGTGTTTTCCATCGGGCGAAAGTAAATAGTGCGCAATCATAGTGTCAAAGCGAAGGCCTTTGATGGAAATGCCATAGCGATTGATCACTTGCTCGTCGTATTTTAGATTATGGGCTACTTTTTCAATCGTTTCACTTTCGAAAAACGGACGAAATTCTTCTACAATTTTTTCGGTTTCCGCATCATTTTCTGGACAAGCTACATAGTAAGCTTCTCTTTTTTGAAAACAAAAAGCAATCCCCACAAGGTCGGCGTGTCTGGATTCTAAACTCGTTGTTTCGGTATCAAAACACACGGATTTTTGCTTCATAATTTTTTGTAGCAATGCATCGCGCTCCTCTGGTGTGGTCACAAAATGGTACTTAGGTTTTTCCGTTGCGATGGTTTTCAATTCTGAAGTAGTCATTACTTCTTGGTCTTCATTCATACTTTGCGTACCGAATAAATCCAATTGATTCGTATCGCCTGACTTTTTGGGAGCAGCCGTAACAACAATCTCCTCTCCAAGCACACGTTTTGCTAAATTTCGAAACTCTAATTTGGTAAATACTTCTTTAATTTTTTCTTCATCCGGATCACACATCTTTAAATCTTCGGGGTCAAAAGGAACATCCACATCCGTAATTATGGTCGCCAACATTTTTGATAAAAGTCCTTGCTCAGCAAAATTGATAACATTTTCCTTCTGTTTTCCTTTTAACTCATGTGCGTGGTCAATAAGCCCTTGTACCGACCCATATTTAGCAATCAACTTTTTCGAAGTTTTTTCACCGATTCCGGGGATTCCAGGAATATTATCTACGGCATCTCCCCATAAACCAAGGATATCAATGACTTTTAATGGATCATCTACTTCAAACTTTTCGCATACTTCTGTTACGCCAAGAACTTCAGCAGGTTTACCACCACGACCAGGTTTGAACATAAAAATATTTTCAGACACCAACTGACCAAAATCCTTATCGGGAGTCATCATATAGGTAATGAATCCTTGTTTTTCTGCGACTTTTGCTAGTGTTCCAATGATGTCATCCGCTTCGTATCCTTCTTTAAGTAAAATAGGAATATTGAACGCTGAAATAATTTCTTTAATCGGTTCAAGCATATTGCGGATATCCTCGGGCATTTCTTCACGGTTTGCTTTGTAATCTGCGAAATCTTCCATGCGGTTTGTAGCCCCTCCCGGAGCATCGAAAACTACCGCCATGTGGGTTGGTTTCTCTTTTTTGAGCACGTCTAACAGGGCATTTGTAAAACCAAAAGCTGCAGAAGTGTTTTCTCCTTTTGAGTTTATTCTCGGTGTTCTAGAAAAAGCAAAATAAGCCCTATAAATTAAGGCAAACGCATCAAGTAGAAAAAGTTTTTTGTCGGAATCTTTTGTTAACATTGAATCAAAAATTGGATTGATTCAAAGGTACATATATTTTCGGGTTTATAGCTATCCTAACTTAATCCCGCAGATTCTTTAAGTTTTATAACTTACATTATAAGATATTACATCAAAATCTTCGTCTTTTATTGAAGTGTTGACTGAAAAGTTTCCATTGTAAAGACTACCCTCTAATATAATAGATTCTATGGGTTTCGGGACTATTCGGGTAGGGTATAGTTTAAGAAAAACAACGTGTTTGTTTCAATATGTTAAGAAATCAAAAATTTGCATCTTAAAAAATAATCACTATATTGCACTACAATTCAAACCAAAAATCAATGAATAATCCATTTCTTTTTCATCCTTTTTCAGCTGTTAAAAACCTAACAGGGGGGGCTTTAGTGGTGGTAATCCCAACTGGGATAAATTAGATGAGATCATGCCCATTTGTACAGAAAGCTACAGCGTAGAAGGTGAATTTATGGTGTACTATCCCAATAATCAAACCAATGAAGAAACGCGTGTTCATTTATATCCGAACCCGAACAACGGTGATCAGGTGATGTTGGAATACGATTTTTTAAGTGACGAAACCGTACATCTAGAACTGTTCGAGCTGTCTGGGAAAAAAATATTGGAACAAAAAGGATTA
>SKHH01000231.1 GCA_007117055.1 Lishizhenia sp.
ACCTTACTATCAACGTGAATTTTTCCGTTCATGCTTTCTATTTGATTTTTGGTTATAAACAATCCTACACCTCTTGCGTCTTCATGATTATGGAAAGTTTTATACATTTGAAAAAGATCTGCTCCATGCTTTTCTAAATCTATACCTAGTCCATTATCTTGGAAAGTTAAAAAAACTTTTTCACCATTTGTTTCACTGTAGATTTTTAAGATAGGCTTTCTTTTAGGGCTTTTGTACTTTATAGCATTGGATATCATATTCAATATAATACTATCAATATAAGCTGGTATTCCTTTTACGTTTAAACAAGAATTGCATTCATTAATAATTTCAATTCCCGCATCTTTAATTTGAATAGTCATACTATTTAAGTTTTTTTCAACAAACTGCGAGAGATCAATATCATTAATTTTCATGTCCGTAAGGTTGACTTTGACAATTTCCGTAAGGTCTTCTATAGTTTGATTAAGATTATCTGCACTTCTTTTCAATAAGGGGAAAAGTTCACCCTTTTTTAAATCAGGATAATCCTCTTGAAAAACTTCAAGTAACCCAGAAATACCATAACTGTGTGACCTTAGATTGTGAGAAACAATATGGGCGAAATTTCTTAAACTGTTGTTTTGTTCCTCCGTGATATCTAATAGTGATTTAATTTCTCCTTGAATTTTTTTGAGTTCTGAGATATCAGCTGCAACACCCAGATAACCAATTATTTCATTATCTACCTCAATTTTATTGACAGATAACAACACTGGAATATGATCACCTCGTTTGTTTACATAAGTCCATTCTTTGGTAGAAGGGTTGTCAATTTTAGCCTCGTAAATAAAAGTTTCGAAACCAATAATTTGCTTTTGATATTTATTGGAAAGAACAGCACTTTCTTTTTCAACTTCTTCTTGAAGATGAATGACCTCAGGCGTATACTTTCCAATAAGCTCCATTGCTTTATATCCTAAGATTTGTTCGGCACCTGAGTTAAAAAGAGTAATTAAACCATTTTTATCCGTTGCTATTATTGAAACTTGTTTACTCGCATCTAGCACTCCTTGTAAGTTGGAAATGGCTTCATTTAGCTTTCTTTCAGCTGCTTTTTCTTCGGTAATGTCCCTAATAAATGACCATATCAATTTTTCACCATTCGTGTCGGTTACTACTACACCTTGTAATGATATAGGATATCGCGAACCGTCTTTACGAATGTATTCTTTTTCGAATGTTTGATATCCCCCATGCGCTTTCATCTGATTCAACGCGTTGACTTCAAGAAGCTCATACTCTTTAGGAGTAACGTCCCAGTAACTTAATGCCAAAAATTCTTGTTTTGAATATCCTGTCGGCTCTAAGAGTTTGTCATTTACATCAATAAAAGCACCTGTTTCATAATCGTTTAATGCAATGCCAATAGGTGAGAGCTTATATAGGGAATCTAGTAACTGTCTTTGATATTTCGCTTCTATTTGAGCATTTTTTCGATCCGTGATATCAAGTACAAAACCATCAAGAAAAACAGTTTCTCCCTTATCGTTTTTAATGGCTGTTCCTTTTTCATACACCCAGCGAATAGCACCACTCTTGTGCTTAAGCCTATACTCTATTTCCCAAAATTCATTGTTTTCCACGGCAGTATTAACTACCCTTTCAACCATGATTCTATCGTCTTCATGAATCAACTTTCCGTAAGAAGTTTTTTCGTTATTCAACAATTCTTCTGCAGCGTATCCTGAGACACTATCCACCTGACTACTTATATACAAAATTGTCCAGTCTTTATCGTATTTACACCTATATGTAATTCCCGGAATATTTTGAACGAGTGATTGGTATTGCTCCTTACTTTCCCGAATCTTTCTTTCTACTTCCTTTTGCCGAGAAATATCTTGAAAACTACCAATCAATTTCCCTCCTACTTTTCGACCGGTCGCCCTGACCCATTTTTCATTTTTTTTACCTGTCAATAAAATACACTCCAAATCAAATGGAATTGATTTCGAAATACATTTACCAATAGCTTCTGAAATTATCTTTCTGTAATCCTCATGGTAAAACTCAATGCCATTTACTCGATCATGTTCAAAATTGGTTGCCACCTCATGAATAGCATAAACCATATCGTTCCATTTCGTTTTTCCCGATTTGATATCTAATTCCCAAATTCCAAGCTTATTTACCTTTTGAGTTTCTTCTAATAATTCATTCGTTTCGTTAAGTTCAGCAATAAGTGCGTTTTTAGTTAACTCTTCTTTTCTCTTTTCAAACAATTCTGTACACAATTTAGCTAATTTCTTGAGCTGTTCTATTTGATTCGAAGAAAGTTTTTTTGGAGCATCATCTATTACACATAAAGTTCCTAAAGGATAACCATCAATAGATACCAAAGGTATTCCTGCATAGAAAATCACATTTGGTTCTCCCGTTGTTAAAGGGTTGTCATAAAACCTTATATCTTTTGTCGCATCTTCAATAATAAATGGGTCATCTGGAGTATTAATTGCATGTGCACAAAATGCATAATCCCTAAATGTTTCTCTAGCTTCTATTCCATGGTGAGATAAAAACCACTGCTTGTCTTCAGTGATAAGTGAGATCAATGAAATTTTAGTTTCACATATTAAAGAGGCCATTGAAGTTAAAAAGTCAAAGTTTTCCTGTTCTCTTAACCCTATCAATTGATAGCTATCCAGACTATTACGTCTTTCTTTTTCGTTTTTGGGTGTAATCGGTTTTTTCATTTTAAAGTTGATTCAATAAAAAATCTTTAGAAAAATACTAAAATTCAAAAATATAATTAATGTAAGCAGTAAAAATAATTATCACTATTGAACAAATTCCATCTATTATCACATCATTCTCCCTCACAAAAAAATAGTAGCTTTGCATGCAGAAATTGAAACATCATGGAAAAATCAAAATATACTATAACTGCTGCATTGCCTTATGCAAATGGTCCGCTCCATTTGGGACATGTCGCTGGTGTTTACTTACCATCTGATATTTTTGTGCGGTTCCTCAGAATGAAAGGACATGATGTTGCTTTTATTTGCGGTAGTGACGAACATGGTGCTGCAATTACACTAAGAGCAAAAAAAGAAGAAATCTCACCGAAAGAAATTGTAGACAAATACCATACGACGCTAAAAAATGCTTTTAATGATTTTGATATTTCTTTTGATATTTTTCATCGTACTACCACCGAAATTCATGAAAAAACAGCACAAGAGTTCTTTCTTAAATTGAATAAGGAAGGTAAATTTATTGAAAAGAAAAGCAAACAATATTACGACCAACAATTCGAACAGTTTTTAGCGGATCGCTATATCACAGGTGAATGTCCAAAATGTGGTCATCATGAAGCCTATGGGGACCAATGTGAAAAATGTGGCGCCGATTTAAGTCCTACAGAGTTAATTAATCCTAAATCTACGTTAAGTGGTAACACACCTGTTTTAAAATCTACTTCGCACTGGTATTTACCAATGGATCAACACGAAGGGTGGTTGAAAAAATGGATCAAAGAGGGGATCATTGACGACAAACAGCAACACGACCCTTCAAAATGGAGAAAGCAAGTCGTTGGGCAATGTATGAGCTGGATCGACGGAGGACTTCAGGCTCGCGCTATGACTAGGGATTTAGACTGGGGTGTTCCCGTACCTGTGAAAGGCGCTGAAGGAAAAGTACTTTATGTTTGGTTAGATGCTCCGATCGGGTATATTTCTGCAACAAAACAATGGGCATTAGATCAAGGAAAAGATTGGAAAGACTATTGGACGGGTGATCGAAAACTTGTACACTTTATCGGAAAAGACAACATCGTTTTCCACACGATTATATTTCCAATTATACTAAAAGAGTTTGGAGAATTAATTTTACCGGACAACGTGCCTGCATCCGAATTTTTAAACCTTGAAGGAGATAAATTCTCTACCTCTCGCAATTGGGCCGTTTGGTTACACGAATACATTGAACGTCACCCCGATAAAATTGACGAATTAAAATATACGCTTACCTCTATCGCTCCCGAAAGTAAGGACAGTGAATTTACATGGAAGGAATTTCAAGCTAAAGTAAATAACGAACTGGCTGATATTTTGGGGAATTTTGTAAATAGAGCCTTAGTTTTAACGCAAAAATATTACGACGGAAAGGTTCCGACAATAGGTACGCCAAATGCGCAAGACCTAGAAATGATCGAGACCATAAAATCTGCTCCCGAACGTATTGCTAATTTGATGTATAACTACAAAATTCGTGAAGCGCAAAACGAAGCTATGCAAGTTGCCCGTAATGGGAATAAATACTTAGCAGAAAATGAGCCTTGGAAAGTAATTAAAACTGATCCTAAACGAGTAGAAACCGTAATGCATATAGCGCTTCAAATTACAGCTGTTCTTGGAAATGTTTTAGCTCCATTTTTACCGAATACCGCTGAGAAAATCCGCGGATTTTTAGGCTTAGATATGGTCGACTGGGACAATGCTGCTTCTTTTGAACTTTTAAAAGCTGAAGCTATGACGGAAAAACCAAGTATTTTATTTCAAAAAATAGAAGATAGCTTGGTAGAAGAAGAGCAAAATTTACTAAAAGCTTCACAAAAAGAAAAAGTCATCTCACATGCTCCGCAAAAAGAGCTGACAAGTTTCGATAATTTTATGGGGTGTGACTTACGTGTAGGACAAATTACTGCTGCGAAAAAAGTAAAAAAAGCAGACAAACTACTAGAGCTCACTGTGGATACAGGCTTGGATCAACGCACTATCGTTTCTGGAATAGCGGAACACTATTCGCCAGAGGAAGTAGTAGGCAAAAAAGTAACCGTTTTAATGAATCTTCCCCCACGTAAAATTAGAGGAGTTGTCTCTAATGGAATGCTTTTAATGGCGGAAGGAAAAGATGGCGAACTGAGCTTTATGTTACCCGAGAAAAATCTCCCAAATGGCAGTTTGATTGGGTAATAGTCCGTTGCGGCCTTAGATTCGCATTTATGATTTTTAGGGTTATTCTTAAAGTTTTATCCATGAATTATCGATTCATTACTAATTTTTCTTAGATTTAAGTATTCTTCAATGAAATTGTTTACGATAAACAAGCATGAGGGAAATTAATTCATAAGCAAATCAAATGAAAATTAAGTTTTTAGGCGCCGCAAAAACAGTTACAGGAAGTAAGCATCTTATAGAACTTTGGGACAACACACGAATTTTATTGGATTGTGGAATGTTTCAAGGAATGGGAAAAGAAACCTATGCCATGAATGCAGACGAGCCTGTAGACCCCCTTTCTTTAAATGCAGTTGTTCTATCCCATGCGCACATTGATCATTCGGGCCTTTTACCGAAATTAGTTAAAGACGGTTATGAAGGACCTATTTACGCAACGGAAGCCACAACCGCTTTATGCGAAATTATGTTGCGCGACAGTGCATTTATACAAGAGGCAGATGTCCGTTTTTCGAATAAACGGAAAGGTCGTACAGGAAAAGATGCCTATGAACCGCTGTATACTTTTACCGATGTTGAGCAGACTATTTCACAATTTGTAGTGATCAAAGAAAATGAAACATTTCATGTAGCAGAAGGTGTAAAAGGAAAATTTATTCCCAATGGACATATTCTGGGAAGCGCAGCTGTTTATTTAGAAATTGATGAAATCAAAGAACACACAAACTTATTATACACAGGAGATATAGGTCGTTACAACACGTGTCTTATTCGGAACCCTGAATGCCCACCGCAAGCAGATGTAATCATTTGTGAATCTACGTATGGTGACCGACTTCACGACGACACATTAGATGCAGAACAAGAATTATTAAACGCAGTTATACACACCATAAAAGAGAAAAAAGGAAAATTAATTATTCCCGCATTTAGTTTAGGGAGAACGCAAGAAATTGTTTTTGCTTTAAACAAATTGGACTTGTATGGACTTCTTCCATTCGTAAAAATATATGTAGACAGTCCCCTAGCTACAGATGCAACAGCAATTACCAAACAGTTTTCTCATTTATTAAACCGAGAAGTAAAACGATTTGCAGAATCCAGACCAGATGCTTTTGGATTTGGAAAACTTTCGTACATTAAGAAAAAAGAAGACTCACAAAAAATCAACAGCTCTAAGGAGCCATGTATCATTATTTCAGCATCTGGAATGGCAGATGCTGGAAGGGTAAAACACCATATTTATCATGGTATAGAAGACCCTAAAAATACTATTTTGTTTGTGGGTTATGCTGAGCCACAATCGCTCGGTGGTAAATTACAAAAGGGAGAAAAAACTGTTACCATTTATGGAGATAGTAAAGAAGTCAAAGCAGAAATAAAAATGATTACATCTATGAGTGCGCATGGCGACTATATGGAAATGACAAAATATTTATCCTGCCAAGACCCCGAAAAAATAAGAGCCATTTACCTTGTTCATGGAGAGGAAGAGGCACAGAAAAAATTCAAAGAGTACCTAAACAATAAAGGATTTAAACACATTTTAATACCCGAACTTGGAGAAACAATTGTGCCTCATATCAATCCTTCATAGTTACATTTCCAAAAAATGATTAATTTCGGGTAAAAATATTCCGTGGAAAAAGTTATTGAAATAACAAATGGTGTAGTAGAACAAAAGAAAGTTCCTGTATTAAAATCAATCTCCGTTGAATTAAAACAAAAGGAGTTTGTTTACTTAATTGGTAAAACAGGAACTGGAAAAAGTAGCTTTTTAAAAATGCTTTATGGTGATCTTCCACTTATAGAAGGAGAAGGTAAAGTAGCCGGTTTTGACTTAAATAAGTTACGAAAAAAAGAGATTCCCTTGCTGCGACGCAAAATTGGAATAGTATTTCAAGATTTTCAATTGCTGATGGATCGATCGGTAATGAAAAACTTACTTTTCGTGTTAAAAGCTACGGGTTGGAAAAAGAAAAAATTGATGGAAAATCGTGCGCTGGAAGTTTTACGTATGGTTGGACTTGAAGAAAAATCCTATCGTATGCCTCACGAATTATCAGGAGGGGAACAACAGCGTATTGCAATTGCGCGGGCATTATTAAATCAACCAGAATTAATCTTAGCCGATGAACCCACAGGAAACCTAGACCCCGAAACTTCCGAAGACATTATGCAATTATTAATGGCTATTTCGAAAGAAGGGAAAACCGTATTAATGGCAACACATGATATGAATCTCGTTGAAAAATTCCCAGGTAGAGTGCTTCGTGTTGAAGACAACCAAATCAGTGAAGTAGGCTCCTTAAATGATTTTAATCCCTTCGAAGTGAAGTTTTGATTCTTATCTTTATCCAGCTTTGGTTACTTTGTCTAGCACATCACTAATGTAACTTTTGAGGGGGCAACCCCTCAATGTTATTAATTTTTTTCTTTTAAGTTTGTAAATTAAGTCCTAGAACACTAGTGTTTTGTAGCTATTTAACAAAAGCTACCTGGGCTGTTATAAAAAACTAAAATTATTACTATTTTATGAGGACTTTACAAAGTATAGTTTTATTTCTCTTTATAAGTTTTGTTTCTTGGGGACAAGACGCTCACTTTTCTAACATGGACTATTCCCCTCTAAATTTAAACCCTGGATTAACAGGAGCCAACTATGGTATGCAAGCCATTGCCAGTTATAGAACACAATGGAACTCTGTAGGTGCTCCTTTTCAAACTATTGCTGCTTCATTCGATACACGTATCAACGAAAATAGCCGCAATAAAAACGGACATTTTGCAGTGGGAGTAAATTTTTACAACGATCAAGCTGGTGAGGTTCGTATTTCTACCAATCAAGCGAGTTTCAACGCAGCTTATCACCTAAAAATTGATAGACAGAGCACAGTGGGCTTGGGCATGTACGCAGGTTTCGGACAACGTGCTATCAATGCTTCTTCTGGAATGTGGGGAAATCAATACGATGGGTTTGCTTATGATCCTTCAATACCGAGTGGAGAAACTTTCGCCAATCCCAATTTCACACATTTTGATGTTGGAACAGGAATTGTTTACACCTATGGTGCAAACGAAAGAAGCATGAGAGCAAATAATGGACTTCGTGTAAACGCTGGATATGCCGTATTTCATGTAAACCGACCTTCTTACTCCTTCATTGGCAACGGTGAAGATCCTCTATTCATGCGTCATGCTTTGTTTGGAAATGGTTCCATTGGGATTCCGGGAACAAACTCTTTTATAGATCCAGGTGTTTATTTACAAATTCAAGGTCCTAATACTGAAGTTGTTTTTGGTGCTGATTATAAGTTTTTATTAGCTGAGGGATCGAAAGTAACTGGAAACATTAAAAGATCATCAGTAGCATTCGGTGCTTATTTAAGAGCTAGAGATGCTTTAATTGCTCGATTCATTTATGAATTCTCTGGATTAGCCATTGGCTTCTCGTATGATTTTAATGTATCGACTTTGACAGAAGTCTCAAGTGGTCGAGGAGGCGCTGAATTTTTCTTAAGATGGAAATTAGACGAAGCTCCAAAAACAGGGGCTACTCGATCAAGAATATAAATTATTAATTAAAAATATACTACTGCTATCATGAAAATAGTTAATGTTTTAATTTCAAGTTTACTAGTACTATGTACAAGTTCTTTGGTTGTTGGACAAGACTGGAAAAAGCGTTTTGAACCAGCCAATGTTTTTGTGGAAAACAAAGGACAATTCTCTCCGTACCAAAAAATAGATGGGATTGGAGAAATCATGTATGTATTGGACCAAGGTCCTACAAAAATTTTCTTCGGAACAAAAGGAATCAGTTATGACTTTCTTGAAGCGGAGAAAAAACCAAGAGAAGAACGCGAGCAATTAATGGCAGAATTAGCAGATGCGACTTCGCTGGAGGAATACAAGAAAAAAGAAAGACTCTTTGGTAAATTTATGTATACATTCGACCGAGTTCAAATGAATTGGGTAGATGCAAATCCTACTGCAATCATTGAGGGAACAGATGAGCAGTCGGACTTTCATGGGTATGCGGTAAGCGACGGATCTGGAGACCTCAAAAGCATTGAAGGAGTAAAAGGGTTCAAAAAAATCACCTACAAAGACCTTTATCCAGGTATTGATGTAGAATATGTAATTCACCCTGAATCTGGAGTTAAATACGCGCTACATGTAGCCCCAAATGCTGATCCAGAACAAGTTAAAATGGTATACGACAGAAATACAACCTTGAAAGATGGAACGATACATATTGAATCCGATTTCGGAGATATTTTAGACCACGCACCACTCACTTTTTATGCAGATGACCATAATAATGTTATTGAATCAAAATTTGAATTGAAAAACGGTATCGCTTCTTTTAAACTCGGAAATTACGACAAAACAAAAAGTATTATTGTTGATCCATGGACACAAACACCAACCTTTAATACCGATTGGAATTGTGTTTGGGAAGTAGATTACGATAGCGATGGAAACATCTATACCATTGGTGGGATTATGCCACTAAAACTTCAAAAATACGACCCTACAGGGGCTTTACAGTGGACATATAACACACCTTACGATACCAGTAACGGATGGCTAGGTGGATTAGGAACTGATGACGTTGGAAATTCTTACGTAACCAGAGGTTCTGTTGCAGGAATTATTAAAGTAAATACTACAGGTGATCTTCTTTGGACCGCTGGAGCAGGAGCTGGGACCATTGGTGACTCAGATGAATATTGGACTGTTCAATTTAGCTGTGACGAATCAAAAGTTATTATTGGAGGAACACGATTGAATGCTTTAACTTTTAGCTTGCGACCTGCCATTTTTGATATAGATGTAAATAACGGAAATGTATTGAGCAATGTAATCGTTCACCCTGGAGCTTTGATTCCAGCGAGAGAAGTCAGGGCACTTTCCTCCTCCCCTAATTCTCGTTACTATTACATATCACACGATACAATTGGTTATCTTCCAGACAATCTTGACCAGTGTGATGGAGACCTGAACTTATCTGGTGAAAGAATAGGACATGGCTTTTCACTCTCCTACAAAAATGAAAATTTCAGAGTAAATAATTCTGGCTTCGAAGCTATTAAAGCAACTGCTGATTTTGTGTATGTCAACAAAGGAGATCAATTACAACAAAGAGATTTACAAACATTACAAGTTATTAACCAAGTAGCTATTCCTAACGGACAATTGAATACCACTCCAATTATTGGTGGAAACGTTGTGGGTAATTCTGGAATAGATGTGGATGATTGTGGAAATATTTACGTTGGCTCCAGAGGTCGTGTAGTGAAATATACTCCTACTTTGACTATAGACACTGAATACCCAACAGACTTTAATGTATACGATGTACATGTTACCCCCAACGGAAAAATAATTGCAGCCGGTTCTACGGGTACTTCAAATGATAATTCACGAAATGGATATGTACAACAGTTTGATGCTGGTGCTTGTGCGCCACTTGCCATTG
The DNA here is from genome assembly GCA_007117055.1 of Lishizhenia sp. Taxonomy (GTDB): domain Bacteria; phylum Bacteroidota; class Bacteroidia; order Flavobacteriales_D; family Crocinitomicaceae; genus CSBr16-161. The sequence goes on from SKHH01000231.1 coordinate 10,429, forward strand.
ATGATTGTTGTGATCCTAACTTTTGTGCACCGCCTGAATTCTGTGTAACTGATGGCACCTACACCATTGACGTAAATGAAACAGGTGGAACATTCAGTGGCCCTGGTGTAAACCCATCAACTGGAGTGTTTGATCCCGCTGCTGCTGGAAGTGGACAGCATGAAATTACGTATACTTTGTCTTGTGGTGAGGCAACTAGAATATTTATTGTTAACCCATGTGATGATTTAATTGTATGTGAAGATGAGAATGGAGACTTGGTTGTTTCTGGTGGTGTTGGCCCGTATAACTGGCAAACATTTGAAACCGTTACAACTCCAATTAACACACAAGCAGAGTGTGAATCATGCGGTGGTTTTTGGATTGGTTTCGGTGGAATAGGTGGATGTTCTGAAGATGATTGCGAATCCGATGAGTGGGTAACCTATCAAACAGGAAACTCCGCATCTTCTCCAAGTTCTTTCCCTTTGAGAGTAATTGATGCGAATGGTTCAAGTGTTGAAATTTCTTCAGCCAATCAAATTGTACCCTGTGATGAGGTACCAGATCCGGATCCAGACCCAACATGCCCAACGATTACAGTGGCAATAGACAACCAATCTGATGTGGATTGTTTTGGTGAGAACAATGGTTCAGCAACAGTTTCGGCATCGGGGGGAAATGGTCCATATACCTATACATGGACACCAGGAAACTTAAGCGGAACAAACCAAAACAACTTAGCGCCTGGTACATATACTGTTACAGCAACCGACAGTGATGAATGTACTGGACAAGTTCAAGTTACCATTGGTGAACCTCAGGCTATAGAACTGAGTAGTACAACTTCTGCTCCATCTTGTGGGGAAGAGGATGGTTCTATTACCGTATCCGTTGATGCTGGAGGAACAGCTCCGTTCAGTTATTCGTGGGATTCTGGTCAGTCAGGTGCTACAATTTCTAATGTAGGAGCTGGTGGATATACCGTAACAGTGACAGACGCCAATGATTGTTCACAAACATTAACGGTAAATCTTTCAAGTACAGATGCTCCGGAAATTACCGTAGAATCGACTAACGAAGCTAGTTGTGCAAATACAGCAGACGGAAGTGCAACCGTTAGTGTTTCGGGTGGAACCCCAGGTTATACGTATAACTGGTCACCATCAGGAGGCAATAATGCAACAGCAACAGGTTTAACTCCTGGTAATTACACCGTGACAGTAACTGACAGTGAAAACTGTTCTGCTAGTATAACAGTTACGGTAGGAGGTCCAGCACCAATTAATATTACTGGAATTGTTACTGGAACATCTTGCGCCGGTGGAGATGGAGCTATAAATGTAAATGCCTCTGGTGGAAATGGAGGGTTCACGTATTCATGGACGCCTAATGTCGGAAATACTGCAACCGTTACCAATCTTGACAATGGTCAGTACACTGTTACCGTTACGGATAGTGAAGGTTGTACAAACTCCGACTCATTTATAGTTGGACAAGCAGACTCAGTAATTGTGGAAGTTGTTCCGAATTCTGTCGTAATAAATGCAGGAGATAATGTTGGACTTGTTGCAAATACAGTTCCTCCATCGCAAAACAATACGTATTCTTGGACGCCAGAAGAAGGGCTGAGTTGTACGGATTGTCCTAATCCAATTGCTTCACCTGATGAAACAACATTGTACACTGTTACAGTGACTACATCGGATGGCTGTGTAGGTGAGACAGACGCTTTAATTACCATTCAAGAGCCTTGTGGAGATCCATTCGTTCCAACGATTTTCTCCCCTAATGGCGATGGACTAAATGACTTTTTATGTGTATTGAGTAACTGTGTACTTACTGTTGAATTTACTGTTTACAACCGATGGGGGGAACAGGTGTTTAGAACAGGATCTACAGAAGATTGTTGGGATGGAACCTATAAAGGACGAGAAGTTAACTCTGGAGTATTTGTCTATAAACTTAGAGCTCGTTTATCCAACGGACAAGAATTCCTTGATTCTGGGAACATCACTCTGGTACGATAATTGAAACATATTTAACACGCATTAATAGCAGGAAGTAACAATTACTTCCTGCTTATACATTAATTTACATTAGGGTTTATTACATTTGCTATAGCGATTTCTTTCTGCTTTTGTGTTTAACAAACAGATAGTAAGCACTTTAAACTAATTATTTATGAAAAATTCTTTTTTACTCTTGTTTGCCTCGATTTTTTCGATCATTTCTATTTACGCGCAACGTGCAGATAAATTAGTAAAAGAAAACGATACACTTCGCATAGAAGTAATTGAGCTAGGCGATGAAATAAATAGTTCGTTTGACGATTATGCTCCCGTAATTACTGTAGGTAAAGACTTAATGTATTTTACCTCTAGAAGACCTTTCACAGATAGAGAAAAAAAGAAAGGAAAAGAATCCATGGAAATGATCTACGAAGCAGTATGGGACGAATACGACAGTTTATGGATGGATCCAGTTGCAATGGATTATCCTATTAATATCCCGAGACTACATAACTCAAATATTGCCATTTCTAATGATGGTCAACGATTATTAAAGTATCAAGATGACGGATATGGATTCGGTGATATTTATGAGTCTGTTCTCATAGGTAAAGAATGGTCCGAACCAAAATCATTAGGTGATGAAATCAATTCTGAACATCACGAATCTTCCGCAAGTATTGCACCTGACGGAAGAACCATCTACTTCGTGAGTGATAGACCTGGAGGAGTTGGAGGTAGAGATATTTGGATGTCAAAAAAAGATGACAATGGAAATTGGAGTACGGCTGAAAATCTTGGAGATGCAATAAATACTAAAAAAGACGAAGAGTCCGTATTCATTCATCCCGATGGAAAAACCTTGTACTTTAGCTCAAATGGTCACAGAGGAAAAGG
>SKHH01000066.1 GCA_007117055.1 Lishizhenia sp.
CTCTCCGGCAAGCAAATATCCTTAGCAGAAAACACAATTGATGGATTAGATGATTTTGAGCTGGTCTGTTTCGTGAATGTGAGGTGAGGGGGCTAAAATGTTTGGATTACCTAAATCTACTGAAATAAATAAACAGCTTCCTAAGAAAGCAATCTTTGAAAAATTTAAGCCTAGTACATTTGATAGGAAGCTGTTTGATGAGCAAATCAATCGTTTATCAATTATTGCTGAGATTTCTCCTCAAACAGTGAATATCTTTGCAGATGAAGAGGTTGCAGCCATTTACATTATTTTAGTTCAGATGAAGACGATGGATTGCGATAAAAAAAACATCATCCTTTTATCAAAGCTAATTGATCAGAACATGCTTTTTGCGATGCAGTATGAGGATACAGTAAAATTTGCAGTTCACCGGGCTAATAGAGTATTACTGTCAGATAACAGACCCATCGATGAATGGATGTTTAAACTTAAGGGACTTAACTTAAAAGTTACTTGGGATGCGCTTGTTGCTGATATTACTGGGATAGAACCGATAGGCGGAAAAGATCTTGATGAAGTTATTATTCAGAATGAATTCAAAGAGAAACTCAAGAATCAAATAGCTTCACTTGAAAGAAAGGCAATGAATGAAAAGCAGTCTAGACGAAAATGGGATCTAACTGAAGAAATAAAACAGTTGAAAGAACAACTTAAAGGAGTGTAATGATGGAAAAACAAGAAAAGTTAGCTATGCACACATCGAATCTTGCGGATAGAAATTTTGCTGCCCTTGAAGCAATGTTTCCAAATGCGGTGACAGAAACAGTAGATGAAAATGGAGAGGTTATTCGTGCTATAGATGCAGAGGTTCTAGCCCAAGAAATAAACACGCATGTGGTTTCAGGAATAGAAGAACGCTATCAGTTTACCTGGCCAGATAAGAAAAAATCTTTACTTTTAGCAAATGCTCCAATAGCTGCAACCTTAAGACCTTCTAGAGAAGAAAGTGTAGACTTTGATGATACGGAGAATCTTTATATAGAAGGAGACAATCTTGATGTATTGAAGTTGCTAAGAGAAACCTATTTAAATCGAGTGAAAATGGTATATATCGATCCACCTTATAACACTGGAAAAGATTTCGTTTACGAAGATGATTTTGCTGAAGAAAGAAGCGAATTTTTAAATAGAGATAGACAATATGATGAACAAGGTAATCGCCTAACACCAAATTTTGATAGTAATGGCCGTTTTCATACTGACTGGTTAAATATGATTTATCCACGTCTTAGAGTAGCTCGTGATTTACTGACCGAAGATGGTTTGATTTTCATTTCTATAAATGATAGAGAAGTTAAAAATTTAATGAAGATTTGCGATGAAATATTCGGCGAAAGAAATTTCGTTGCAGATTTAATATGGGCAAATCATGAAGGTGGTGGTAGTTCTGATAGTAAGTTATTTAGAATTAAACATGAACACATCATTTGTTATTCAAAGAGTTTGGAATCTGTTGATATTTTAGGGGTTCCTGTGAACAATGAAGACCGTTACAAATCTCAAGATGAATATGTATCAGAACGAGGGAAATATTACTTGCAAAAATTGGGCATGGGTTCGATTCAATACTCAAGTTCATTAGATTATCCCATCCTTGCACCAGATGGCACAAATGTAATGCCTGCAGATAATAATGGAGGACGTAAAGCATGTTGGCGTTGGTCGAAACAAAAATTTGATTGGGGTGTAGAGAATGGTTTTATAGAAATAAAAAAAGACAGCAAGGGAGTTTGGACTGTATATACTAAACAGTACCTAAACTGTGATAATGAAGGGAATATAATAACTAGAACTCAACGCCCTATGGGAATAATTAATGAATACTCAAGCACTCAAGCATCAAAGATGCTTGAAAATATGGGAATGGGGTCCTTCTTTAATTATGCAAAACCTGTAGAATTAATAAACTATTTGTGTAAAAGGTTAAACTCAAAGGACCATATTATTCTAGATTTCTTCGCAGGTAGTTCTACTACTGCCCATGCTGTCATGCAGCACAATGCAGAAGATGGGGGGAATCGAAGATTTATTATGGTTCAACTTCCTGAAGTGACTGAAGAAAACTCTGAAGCCTATAAAGCAGGGTATAACAATATCTGTGAAATCGGAAAAGAACGAATTCGTCGTGCTGGTCAAAAAATTAAAGAGGAAGCTGGTTTGACAGCTCAAAAACTTGATACAGGTTTCCGAGTATTAAAATTAGATAGCAGTAACATGAAAGACGTTTACTACACACCGGAAGAATATTCCCAAATGGGATTCAATTTGGAAGGCTTTATGGATAACATCAAACCCGATCGTTCAGATGAAGATCTACTGTTCCAAGTTATGCTTGATTTAGGCATTCCACTTTCTGCTAAAATTGAAAGGGATGGAAAAGTATTTAATGTTAATGACAATTACCTGATTGCATACTTCGATAGTGTGGATATTTCAACGATCACTGAAATTGCTCAGAAACAACCCTATTATGCTGTATTTCGAGACAGTAGTTTTATAAATGATAGTGCTCTAGTAAATGTTGAGCAGATTTTCAACACATACAGCCCAAGTACCATAAGGAGGGTATTGTAAATGAAGTTTAAATTCAAGATACAACCCTTTCAATCGGAAGCTACAGAAAGTATTGTTAAGGTATTTTCTGGACAACCAAAACAAGGGTTATTTAAGTATCGTCGAGATGTTGGCAAGCGAAAAGCTCAAGCGACAATCGATGAACAAGACTCTGAATTTGAATCGGGCTATCGTAATGCTGATGTAGAATTGAGTAAAGACCAATTACTGAAAAATATACGTGCTATTCAAACCGCTAACAATATAAAAAATTCGACTGCTCTAGAAGATGGTTTAGGACTTGTATCCTTAGATGTTGAGATGGAAACCGGTACTGGTAAAACTTATGTCTATATTAAAACAATGTTTGAATTATACAAGGCTTATGGCTGGAGTAAATATATTGTGGTAGTACCTAGCATAGCGATTCGTGAAGGAGTCAAGAAGTCTTTTGAAATGACCCAAGAACACTTCATGGAGCTATATGGTGTTAAAGCTCGATTCTTTGTGTACAATTCTTCGAATTTACATCAGCTTGATGAGTATTCACAAAACTCTGGAATTAACGTAATGATTATCAATACTCAGGCCTTTAATACAACGATGAACGAGGAAAAAAATGTTGAAGGTAGAAAAGGAAATGAAGCAGCTCGTATTATCTACACAAAACGTGATGAGTTTGGTTCCCGTCGTCCTATTGATGTTATAAAGGTAAATCGTCCGATAATTATTTTGGACGAGCCTCAAAAAATGGGTGGAGCAGCAACACAAAATGCACTGAAAAAAAACTTTAATCCTTTGTTTTCTTTGAATTTTTCGGCAACTCATAAAACATCTCATAACCTTGTGTATGTTTTAGATGCAATTGATGCTTTCAAAAAGAAGCTTGTTAAGAAAATTGAGGTAAAAGGGTTCGATCTTAAAAATTTGAGCGGAACTAATCGATATATGTATCTTGCTGATATTGTTATAGATCGTAAGAAGCCGCCTCGTGCTCGCTTGGAATTTGAAGTAAAGCGTGGAAGTGGTATTAAAAGAGAAATGCAGTTGCTGAGTACAGGGGATAGTTTGTATACGGCATCTAATGGCCTGGAGGAGTATAA
>SKHH01000075.1 GCA_007117055.1 Lishizhenia sp.
GGAAAAACCACTTTTAGTACCATTGAAATTGCTCCAGGTGCTAAGGTAGAAATCCAGTCGAATAGTGAAAATACCATTTTAAAGGAAATTATTAATAATGGAGAATTGGATGCTTCCTCGAATGTTAATAATATGATATTTGCCGGAAATGACCAAGAAATTTTCAATCCTAATGGGGGTAATGAAGGATATTATGACTTAACCATTACAGGTACTGGTGTTGATTTAGGAGAAGATATTCGCGTAGCAAATAATCTTACCATTGAAGCAGATGGGGTACTTGAAACATCGAGTTTTGACATTGAAATAGAAGGTGATTTTATTAATGATGGAGCGTTTAATGCGCTATCAGGTTCCTCAATGGTCTTTGGCGGTAACTCGGATCAATTTATTAGAGGAGACGAGCCTATTGAATTTAACGATTTGGTGTTAAATAAACCAGGAGGAAGTCTTCGATTAGGGAATCATATTTTTGTGAAGGGTGAACTAGAAATGTCGGAGGGAGATATTTATTCTTATGAAGACAGTTTGCTGACGATAGGTACAGATGTTTCTAATGTGGGTACTATTTCTCATTCTGAAGGCTTTGTTTACGGACCTATTAAAAGATGGTATTCCAATACTACGAGCATGGGAGAGGAAGCTGGTTTATTCCCTATTGGGTTTAATGGGCTAAATCGATTTGTTACGGTAGAATATAGAACAGCACCATCATCAGGAGGCACTTTAAAGGCTTCTTGGGTTACCCAAGAAATGGGTAATATTGGTTTACCATTTGATGTAAAGTCTACAGAAGATTGTCCTGCTTTTAATGTTGTAAATACAAGCCAAGAAGGGTATTGGCAAATAGATGATGAAGACGGATTAACTGGTGGGGAATATGACATTACTATGCAAGGAGAAGGACTAGGTGGAATTAATGATTTGTGTCAATTAACCGCCGTAAAAAGGGTAAACGGTAGCGATTGGTTTCAAAGTGGTACTCACGTTCAAGCTACAGGTGATATCATGTTTCCTGTTGTGAAAATGGAAGCAGCGGAAGGTTGGTCGAATTGGGGTATCGCAGGAGGTGCTGCTAATCCACTTCCTGTCGAACTACTTTCTTTTACAGCAAGTTGTGAAGGAAGAGAGGTGCTTGTTCAGTGGTCAACAGCATCTGAGTTGAATAGTGAAATGTTTATTTTGGAGAAATCTTTTGATGGAATAGAATGGGCTGTAGTTCACGAACAACCTGGAGCAGGAAACAGCTCCTCTACTTTACACTATGAATTTGTAGATAATTACCCTGGTTCAGGATTGATGTATTATCAATTAAGACAACGTGATTTTGATGGTACAGAAGAATTATTCGGACCTGTTTCTTCCAATTGTAAAGGAGAGTTGAATGAGATGAATGTTTTTCCTAATCCATCGAAGAACTTCTTTACTGTTGAAGTAAGTAGCAATTTAACAGCACATTCAGGTCAGGTTCAGGTTTATAACTCGTTTGGTCAATTAGTGGAAACGAGAAACGTAGAAATCAATAAAGGAATTAATCAATATATGTTTACCAATAATCTTAAATCAGGCACATATATTGTGAGAGTTGTAAGTCCTTCTATGATGTTTAAACCATTTATCCTTGTAGTGGTTAAGTAATATTTTGTTAATAAGTAGTTTAGAGTTTTTTGCTTTTTTCTTTTTGGTTTTAGAACTGAGTGGGGTTTACTGAATCTTGTGACGAACAATTCGTTTTATAATTTTTGTTATCGTAAAAATTACTTAGTTTTGCGGTCAAGTCATCATACGTTATGAAAACCGATAATGAAGGATAAATCAAAGGTTTATATAGTTGCTAGCTTCTTGCTTGGTATTGTTATCGGTGGCGTTTTTACTTTTATTACGTTTTCTGATTCTGAATCCTACGAAGCGGAAATTGAGCGAATTGTAGAGGAAAAAATCATTACTGAAAAAGTAGTAGACACAGTTGTGGTAAGAAAACCTATATACATTGACTCTAGTAAAATTGCATCGATAGCTGATTCATTAGTCAATGGAACGGATACGTTAAGCGTTTTATTGACAGAGGATTTAGATTCTAGTCAATTGGATCCAAGCAATGAAACAACCGACTCAGGTTTTGATGAAGAAGAGGAGGAAGAACTTGTGATTATTTCAGATCGATTAATTACCAAAAAATCGCTTACTGTCACTTGGAATGGAAGTCTAGAGGCTGTTTCTGAGGAAGAAAAGCTAGGTCGATCGGTGGATCGATTTTCAGAAGTAATGACGGTTGAATTTTGGGAATCACCACTTGAATTAACAGGGTATGAGTTGTCAAAAAATAGACTGAAATTATTTGGTTTTAATCCAAAGGAAAATGTGGAGTTGAAATATTCAAGCGAAGGAGAGTATCTCCATGTCTTTATTGGTGAATTATCTTTTCACCTTGAAAAAACAACTCGTTTTAAAACCTTAAATTTTTAATTCCATGTTGAAGTTTGAGAAGTATCAAGGTACTGGAAATGATTTTATTCTTTTGTATCACGAAACAGCATTAGCTAAAGATTGGGATGCATCGTTTATCCCTTCTTGGTGTGATCGTAGGTTTGGAATTGGTGCTGATGGATTAATAGTAGTCGCTCCTCATTCTGAATATGACTTCGAAATGCGTTATTTTAACGCGGATGGTTCACGAAGTTTTTGTGGGAATGGAGCGCGTTGTGCAGTTAAATTCGCTGCCTCTAAAGGTTTATTCAAAGAAAAAGCGAACTTTTTGGCTATTGACGGTGTGCATTATGCAGAGTTAATGGATAATGGTGTGCGCTTACAAATGAGTTCCGTAAAAAAATGGGAGCGAAATGACACACATTTTGTCTTAAATACAGGAAGCCCGCATTTTGTTCAATTTGTAAGTGAGTTAACAGGGTGCAACATTGTTGCAAAAGGAAAAGCTGTTCGCTATTCAGAAAAATATGCTAAAGAGGGGATTAATGTGAATTTAGTAGAAGTATTGAACGATAACGAGCTTTCTATTTTAACTTACGAAAGAGGTGTTGAAGATGAAACACTTTCTTGTGGAACGGGAGCAACGGCTGCAGCATTGGCACATGTGCTTCAAAATCAAAATGAAGGAAAGTTTCATATAGACGTGCATGTTAAAGGAGGGAAATTAAGTGTTAGAGGAGAGAAAAATAAAAATGGTTTTGAAGCGGTTTTTCTTGAAGGACCAGCTACATTTGTGTTTAGCGGAGAAATGAACAAGGGATGAAGCAAATAAATCAGTCGATTGATTGGCAAGATTTTACGTGGAAAAATGAGGTGCTATTAGTGATTTTGCATGCTGATAAAATTCCACCACATCTCGGTTGGATAACAGACGGAAAGTTTTTCAGTGCCAAAGCTCGTTCTGCTGACATAGATGTTCCTGTTGAATCTGTTTTTAACATAATCGATACTAAAAATATTACCACCTTATGTTATCAGTTGGATGCAAAGTACTTTAGAACAAATGAATGGTTGATCGATCTATTTTCAGCCTATAAAAATGGACTACCTGTTCATCAAACGTGCTTAATGCCATTATTGGAAATCGTCCAACCCAATTGCAATTGTTCTACTATTTCTGATTTGATCCAGTACTTGGAGAAAGAAAATGCAATAATTCAATCATATAGTTTACATACAAGCGATGATTTTAATGGATTACCGA
>SKHH01000271.1 GCA_007117055.1 Lishizhenia sp.
AAATTCAACGTAAAAACTGAATTGCAGAATGAAGAGGAAAAAGGCAAATCAACTTTAAATATGCTTTCTCTATTTTCAGGCTGTGGAGGTATGGATTTAGGTTTTGAAGGCAACTTTTCTGGTGGACCTCTTTGGTCAAAAGTTAGAACTGTATGAAGCGTACCTGTTTTGCAGCTGGGGCATTTGAGGTAAAGAAGCGGTGGCTTTTCTAAAACAACCTTAGTTTTCCCTTCCCTTAACAGCTCTTGAAGCTCGGGTAGCTTTACCTTTTTCCAACTGCTACTGAGTATTCCAAAATGCCTTATTCGAGTAAATACTTTGGGTCAAATATGCAGGGAAAAACGTTTTATAAAATCTGAAGTTTTGAGTGTTATATCATGTTTCTGTCCTCCTTTTCTATAATTTTGGCAGAAAAAGTAACCGTTCTTTTTGCGTAGTCAATGTGCTTGATTCACCGTCTACTTTTAAAACTGCTGTTTCAAGTATAGTTTTACTTTTTTTATAGATAACTATCCTTTTTAATGTCTTACAAATGTATATTATTTGCTATTTTAGGCTAGTAACAAAGCTTCCGACGGTAGGAGGATTAGTACAACAATGTTTATAAGCAATAGCGGGTTTTGTGCAAAATTGAAACGAAATGAATGTTAATAAAGGCAAGTGTTTAACCGAAAAAATAGTGGGTTTTAATCCGCACTGCTCATACACTAGACCGTTGTATGGATATAGACGTTTACAAACCAAAAACGAGCATTCCCATAGAAAAGTAGATAAATAGCCCTACAACATCATTCATGGTCGTGATAAAAGGACCTGTCGCTACTGCTGGATCAATGCCATATTTATCAAGGATTAAGGGAATAAGCGTACCCAGTACAGCAGCGAAAAATATTACAGTAAAAAGAGATAAACTAACAGTCAGTCCTAGCATTGGGCTTTCTAATAACCAGGTTACAACAAAAATAACAGATCCACAGATGAGTCCGTTTAATAAGCCCAACAAGGCTTCTTTTTTAACACGTGTTAAAATACTTGAAAATTGATTGGTGCCATTGGCCAGCGATTGAACAACAACGGCACTAGATTGAACACCAACGTTTCCGCCCATCGCTGCTACTAGCGGAATAAAAAAGGCTAAGGCAGGTATTTGCCCGATTTGAATTTCAAAATTTCCAATAACTTGTGCTCCTAGAATACCACCAAACATTCCAATAAACAACCAAGGTAAACGAGCCCGGGACAATCTAAAAATACTGGCATTTGCTTCCACACTTTCCGAAAGACCTGACGCCATTTGAAAGTCTTTATCTGCTTCCTCTCGAATTAAATCTACAATATCATCAATGGTGATTCTCCCCACTAACTTGCGCTGTAAATCAACCACAGGAATACTAACTAAGTCGTACTTATCCATGAGTCGAGCTACTTCTTCACCATCTGTATTTGTCGTAACAGAAATAATATTAGTATCTTGATACAAGTCTTTAATAAGTGTGGTAGGGCGAGCAAACAACAATGATTTGAGCGAAAGTACACCTAAGAGTTTCTCGTAATTATCGACCACATATATTGTGTATACTTTTTCAACTTCTTCGGCTTGCCTTCTTAATTCAACAATACACTTTTTTACAGGCCAATCAACATTAACTTGAATGTACTCTGTCTGCATGAGTCCTCCAGCTGTGCTTTCATCATAATTGAGCAGTTCCACGAGGTCAGCAGCGTCATCGTCGTCCATCTGAGCGATTACTTCGAGTTGTCGTTCTGTTGGAAGTTCACCCAAGATATCAGCAGCATCATCTGAATCTAAATTCTCAAGCTGGTCAGCGATTTGTTTTGCATCGAAGGATTTAATGAACTTTTCCCTTACTTCCTCTTCCAACTCCATGAGCACCTCACCTTGAAGTTCACTATCCAACTGATGAAAAACGAATTTTGCTTCTACATTATCTAGTTCGTCGATGATTTCGGCAATATCGGCAGGGTGTAGGTGAATAACTTTTTGATCAACAAAAGCAGTATTGTTTTCGTTAATTCGCTCTTTGAGCTCGGTTAAGAAATCTTTTGTTAATTCAAAACGCATTGTCAAAAGTTTATACAAAAGTATTATATTTTTTCTGCTTATTAGATATTTGACGAGGCAAAAGCGTTTGCCCTAGATATAAAAGCAATGGCAGCGCCTTAGTTCAATCAAAAATAGCAATAAGTTCAATTCTGTCAGCCAATTGATAAACCTTAATTGATTATATTTGTTTTTATTACATGGCAAATTATCGAATAAAAGACATCGAAACCTTAACGGGAATTAAAGCGCATACTATTCGTATATGGGAAAAGCGTTATGGCATATTAGCCCCAAGAAGAACAGATACTAAAATCAGGTTGTATTCTGATGATGATGTGACTCGAATTTTGAATGTTTCTATTTTGAATAATAATGGTTGGAAAATTTCAAAAATTGCTGAACTAGATGACTTTACCCTCCGCAAAGAAGTATTATTAGCGTCTCGAAACCCAAATGAAGATTCGGCGTTAGTCAACTTATTAATTCAGTCACTCATATATATGGATGAGGATTTGTTTCATCGTATTATTGATGGAGCCATAGAAAAAGAAAGCTTTCATGTCGTTTACAAACAATACATCATACCCTTTCTAAAACGAATTGGAGTCATGTGGCAAGTGGGTTCTATTAATCCAGCACAAGAACATTTTATCTCTAATTTGGTACGTCAAAAATTAATCGTGGCTATCGATAAATTAAAATCTCCATCGAGCTCGAGCATCGACTACCTGCTTTTTTGTCGTGAAGGTGAATGGCATGAAATCGGCTTACTGTACTATTATTACAGCCTAAAAGAACTGGGTTATAGTGTCTTGTACTTAGGACAGAATGTTCCCTTGGACTCCGTAAAACAATCAGTTGATATTTTACAACCTAGCAAAGGGTTAGTCACTAGTATTGTTGCTCCTATTTCTGAAGAAAACTTAAAGGAATACCTTGTAACATTAACGACTTTCGGACTTCCTGTCTTTGCAGGAGGAGGACAGATCGAAGGTGAATCAGTAGTATTAGACAAAAATGTATTTAATGTAGATAAAATAATACAATGATGATTTATTTATACACTATATGGTGTAAACAATTACACACTTATAGGATTTTGTTTCTTTTTTTTAATAAAAAATAAAACAAAATGAGTTTATCCTTTTCTAACACCTTGACTTTAAGTCCTTTCAAAGACCATTAAAAATTTATGGCATGGTTTTGTTTATAGTTTATTCGAAACATTTAAACAAAATAGTCATGTCAACTTTAGAATTTAATAAAACACTAACAGGATTGGAGAGCTACCTAATGGCATTCGCCATGAATTACACCAAAAACGTTGAGGATGCTCGAGATCTAACGCAAGAAACTATGTTGAAAGCGTTGCGCTATAAAGATTACTACACACCAAAAACAAACTTTAAAGCATGGGTTTTCACCATCATGAGAAACATCTTCATCAATCAGTACAGAAGAAAAGTGAAAAGTGGAACAATTTTCGACAACAGTACTGATCTATTTTTATTGAATAATAATTCAGAGGATAGAAATTCTCCTGACAATTATATTGCAAATGGAGAAATTCAAGAAAAATTAGACATGCTTTCTGAAGAATATAAAGAACCTTTTGAAATGCATTA
>SKHH01000262.1 GCA_007117055.1 Lishizhenia sp.
GCTTCATTGTCATTGGCAATTTTAGCGCGTTGGTCTAACTCTAGGAAGACATCTTTATCTCTCGTGTAAATTACGTTCACATTCGGAAAAGCTTCTTTGATGTATTGACCTAATTTTAAGGAAATGTTCAAAGCAACATCTTTTTCCAACAACTCCTCCCCAATACATCCTGGATCCTTCCCTCCGTGACCAGCATCAATGACTACTGTTTTTATCACATCTATACCCTCCTCCGCTCCTTCAATTTGAGCCACAATCGAAAAGTTCGTAATAAAAAATACGAAAATTAATAGAACAGATTTTAGAATAAATGATGTCACAATTATGTAATTTTTTAGTTTTGCAATCGTTTATGTGCAATACTTTACAAAGTTATCGGATTTGATTTGAGCAAATATTATTCCATACCGCATTTTATCTTCTTTTCTTTGTTGATAACTCTGTTTTATCACCCAGTATTTGCTCAAGTCGACAAAAAAGGTTCAGATAAACCACGCATTGTGAGAGTTGATAATAGTATGGAGGAGCCTGTTGTCTACTCTTGTAGAGACTCTATTTATGCGGACTTAAACAACAATAAGATCTCACTATTCGGTGAAGCGAAAGTAGTCTATGATGGAATTACATTAACAGCAGATTTAATCGAAATGGACACCGAAAACAAAGAGGTTTATTGTATTTATACCATTAATGAAGAAGGAGAGAAAGTTGGAATCCCAAAATTTGAAGATGGTGATGAATCTTTTACAGCGGCATCCATTCGCTATAACTTTGGAACATCAAAAGGATACATTGAAGAATTAAAAACCAATCAAGACGAGCTGTATTTGCACATGGGAACTGCTAAAAGACAGCCAAATGACCATGTACACTTTAGAAATGGAAAGGTCACGACCTGTGATTTAGATGAACCTCATTTTCATTTTAATCTTTCCAAAGCTGTAATGGTTCCTGAAGAACGAATAGCTACAGGACCAATGAACTTATGGGTTAAAGGTGTTCCTACTCCTCTTGGTATGCCATTTAGTTCGTTGCCGATGCGCGGAGAGTCAGAGACTGGAGGTTTATTATTTCCTCAAGTTGTTCCAGTATCGCAATTTGGAATGGGCTTTCAAGATCTTGGTTATTATTTTCCGCTGAATTTTTCTGATAATATACATACTACCATATACGGGAGTTTATATACGCAGGGGACCTTTGAGTTTAGAAATCTAACCGACTACAAAAAAAGGTACAAATACAATGGTAATTTAAACCTTTCCTACTCTTCTTTTCAAAGACCATTCCCAGCTGATACCATTCGAACGCAAAAAATCATGATTCAATGGAACCATCAACAAGAAGCGAAAGCTAATCCTTACTGGCGTTTTAATAGTAGGGTGAATTTTCAGTCAGACAACAATGGACAAACCACATTGGATCCCTTAGCGGATCAATTCTTCCAGAACAACTTTAACTCCGATATCAACTTGACTCGGTCTTTCCCTACACTTCCTATAACCATGGGTTTAAAAACTGCCATGAAACAAAACAGTGCATCAGGAAATATGGACTTAGATCTTCCTACGTTCACCACAAACGTGAATCGATTCTTCCCCTTCAAAGTGTTTAGAAAAAATGCTATTGGAAGCGAAAAGTGGTACGAAAAAATAGGAATGACCTATAACATGGAAGCAAGAAACAGAGCTCTATTTGAAGCTGATCTCTTAAACGATCGGCGATTTGATAAAATTCAGCAAAGTTTTCAAAATGGAATCAGACACAATGCACGATTAGTTACCGCTATTCCTTTGTTTAATCAAATTATGACGCTATCGCCGAACGTTAATTATAACATGCGTACCAACTTCCAACAAATCAGAAGAAGTTTTGACCCTGTAGAGGAAGTTCAGATCATAGATACGCTTCAACAAGCAGGGATTTCTCAAGATGTTTCATTTAGTTTAGATTTATCAACCAACCTTTACGCCTACTATAAGTTTTTATGGGACAAAGACTTAAAATTGAGACACGTTATAACACCTACTATCACATTTCGTTACGCTCCCAATATCAGTTCCTTTATTACGGACAATGTTGGCGCTCAGGGGCAAGAAATCTCCTACTCTCCATTTGAACGTAGTTTGTACACTGAACCAAATGGTAGAGAGGTTGGAGTATTTCGTTACAACATAAACAACACATTTGAATTGAAGCGTAGGGCGAAAAGAGATACCACCGAAGAATTTGAACGTATTCGTATCGTGGACGCCTTTACTATAAGTGGAGATTATGATGTTTTTAAGGATTCGTTATTGTTCTCTCCTATGAAATTCGCAGCACGAGTTACACCGCTCCCCGGTTTTAGTATTGTTGCTGGAGCTGATTTTTCATTTTACTCATGGAATGAGGAAACAGGGCGTTCTCAAGCAGAGTTTGCACGAAATACGGGACAAGGCTTAGGGCGATTTAATGGGGCTAATTTTGCTACAAGCTATACTTTTGCATCTAGAGAGTCCCAAGAGAAAGTTAAAGAGAACCAAATCGACTTTAACTCGCATTGGGAAGCTGATTTTCAATATTACGCCATGAATCCTCATGAGATAATCGATTTTGAAATTCCTTGGAAAGTAAACGTTGCTTGGAACCTTTTTTATAATTTAAACACACAGCCTGCTCAATATATCGAACAAGCCTATCGAGAAACTCAAAGTATTACAGTATCCGGAGATGTTAGTATAACTAGACGATGGAAACTCGCTGTGAACTCAAATTATGACGTCACAAATAGTCAACTAACCCAAACACGTATTTCATTAAATCGAGACATGCATTGTTGGCAGTTAGGTTTTTTCTGGACTCCCGTAAGTGGTCAGCAAAGTTTCTTAGTGCGATTTAACGCAACATCTGCGTTATTTCAATCTGCTGAAATTGAACTACAAAAACCACCCGAGTTTTTATAGCATGAGCTCCACTAAAAACATATTACTGCTTGTAAATACTTTAGTTTTTATACTATTATTTTTTAGTTTAAGTTATTATAATCGACCAGCACATGACGACTTTTACTCCATTTATACCGTCAATGAAAATGGAGTAATAGGCTCCGTTATCTATCAATACAAATATTGGTGTACTCGATATATTGCAACATTCATCAGTTTTTCGGTTACCGCAATACCAGATATTTTGGTAAGAAATATGTTAATGAGTAGCTTGCTATTCCTAATTTTTACATGGAGTTTTTATCGAATACTTCAGCTCTTGCCCGCACTTCAACATAAATCTAAGCTCCATCTTTTACAACTAAGTATTTTTATACTTTCAGGATTGTTTTACAGCTCATTAAATATTGGAGAAACTTGGTTTTGGTTATCCGCAAACAGTGCCTTTACACTAGGACTTGGCATAACTCTTCTTGGAATTTCTTTTGTGTTTAGTAACACTTCAACTATCTTTCAACTTTTAGTTGTTTACCTTTTATTCTTCCTTGTAGGAGGAATGCACGAAATGCTTGCTATATTTCTAATCATACTGGGATTTCTCGTACTTTTTCTTGCTAAAAAACTGAACATACAACCCACACAATTTCAGCAGATCTTAGTTGCTCAAATAGCGCTCTTTATAAGCGTTTCTTTACTAATTTTAGGTCCAGGAAATAGCCACAGAGAAGCCTTTTTTGAAGACATTGGAGTTTTTCATAGTTTATTCTTAAACATTAAGATGACTGGAATAATTGGGATAAAACATTTATTATTCACCCTTCCAATAATGATCGTATGGTCTTTTACATTCACACAATTGGTTTCATTTAAAATAAATCTTCAATTAAATTTAAAAACAGTTTTAACTGTTCTCGGAGCTTTTGCTGCATTAGTGTACATTTATCAATTGCCCGTTACCTACAAAACACAAGATATAGCTGCATTGAGGACATTGCTGCCAATCACATGTATTGCGCTTATTTCTCTTGTTCTTATAACACAGCTTTTGAACAAAACATGGAACAACAAAAAAATACTCACTGTACCATTTCTGTTGGCTATATTAACGGTACAACTATTTTTAATCCGACAACAATATCACATCTTACCATCTTACAGTAAGGCTTTAGATGAGCGAATCCAAATTATTGAAAATATAGAATGTAAGTCTAACATTATTAAAGTTCCTCCCCTCCCCTCATCTGGATGGATAAAATCTGCTGAATTATCAAGTAATCCTAAAAACAACATAAACAAACACTTTATGAATGGGTTGGGAATTAATTGTGAGATAAAAGTATTGCGAACAGAGTAAATGACAATTCCGTTTTAAGCAAATGAATAGACGTATACCCTTTTTTTTACTAAATTAAGTCACACTAAAATGCTTAACAATCTTTAACGTGATTTTTTGACAGAACTAACGTGTTTGGCGTTATTATTGAAACGGATTTAACAAGTTCAAATCGAACCTAAAAAGTAAGTAGATTAATTTTATAACGAAGAGCAATGAATACATTAAAAGTAATTGGACTAGGGTTAATTGGAGGATTAATTCCATTCAGTATTTATTTATTTATGAAAGACAACAAAACAGCTCATGTAGATAGCATTGTTGAAATTCGTGAGCCATCTAATCATTTTACATCGTTTACAGGTGGTGTTTCAAACACCTCTGCTCCAATGGGAGATTTTAGAGAAGCCAGTGCGAATACGGTTCACTCTGTTGTTCACGTAACAACAAAAGTAGTGCGAACAATGGTTCAACGAGACCCATTTTTTGAATTCTTTTACGGACCAGGCGCCGGAGGTAGAGAACGCAAACAATATGGACAAGGGTCTGGGTCTGGAGTAATTGTTACTTCTGACGGATACATTGTGACGAATAATCATGTTATTGAAGACGCTAGTGAAATTGAAGTTACGTTGAATGACAATTCGACATATTCGGCTAAAATTGTTGGTGCAGACCCATCAACAGATATTGCTGTGCTAAAAATTGAAGCAAGTGACTTACTTCCTGTTGCTTTCGGGAACAGCGATGACATTCAAGTGGGCGAATGGGTCTTAGCCGTTGGAAACCCGTTTAATTTAACTTCAACCGTTACTGCAGGAATTGTTTCTGCCAAAGCACGTAACATTAACATCATAGGAAGCAGAAATCGCGATGTTGTTCCTATTGAATCATTTATTCAAACAGACGCAGCGGTAAATCCCGGAAATTCTGGTGGTGCATTGGTCAATGTTAATGGTGAATTAGTAGGTATAAACACAGCTATCGCTTCACAAACAGGAAGTTATACCGGGTATTCATTTGCTGTTCCTTCTAAGCTAGTTCGAAAAGTGATGACAGACCTCATTGATTTTGGAATTGTACAACGTGGATTTTTAGGTGTTCAAATTGCCGAAATTAACCAAGCGTTAGTAGATGAAAAAGAACTTCCAGATACAAGAGGGGTTTACATTGCTGGAGTTAACGAAGGTTCAGGTGCAGATAAAGCAAAAATTAAAGAAGGAGATGTCATTCTAAAAATCGGTTCAAAGGCCGTAAATTCTCCTGCTCAATTACAAGAAGAAATTGGAAAAAGAAGGCCTGGAGACAAAGTACCAATTACCATTCGTAGAAAAAATGAAGAGATGGTAAAAGAAGTCTTACTCAAAAATATGGATGGAGATACAGAACTTCGATCTAAAGAAGAAATAGAGCGATATGTGGCTTTAGGCGCTACATTTGAAGAGCTTACCAAAGAAGACAAAAAAGAATTGAACATCGACTACGGAGTGAGAATAAAATCTATTTCGACTGGAAAATTGAAATCTTTAGGACTAACTGAGGGAATGATTGTTACTAAAATAAACAATGATAAAGTTGTAAGTGTTGAACAACTAACAGGATTTTTGAAAAACAGTAAAAACAAAGGAGTGCTACTCGAAATAATGACAGAAAGTGGCAAGCGTGACTACGTAGGGTTTGGACTGTAAGAATAATCCTTTATTTAATTGAAAGTAGCGCAAAGTAAAGTGGATTGAAAAATAATTTTGTTCAATTTAGAAATTAGCCGTATCTTTGCGCCACTTTTGCATATATATTTTTAAAAGAAAGCAGATAGCATGAGACAATTAAAAATTACAAAGTCAATCACTAACCGAGAAAGTCAATCGTTAGATAAGTATCTACAAGACATCGGAAAAGAAGAGTTAATTACCGCTGAAGAAGAAGTGGAATTGGCTCGTAAAATTAAACAAGGCGATCAACGTGCCTTAGAAAAACTTACCCGTGCTAATTTGCGTTTCGTAGTATCTGTTGCAAAGCAATACCAAAACCAAGGATTAACACTTCCTGATTTAATCAATGAAGGGAATCTTGGTTTGATAAAAGCAGCTCAGAAATTTGATGAAACAAGAGGTTTTAAATTTATCTCTTATGCTGTTTGGTGGATTCGTCAGTCAATACTACAAGCATTAGCAGAACAAGCACGAATTGTACGTTTGCCCTTGAACCAGGTGGGTTCATTGAACAAAATTAACAAAGCATTTTCTCGATTAGAGCAAGAATATGAAAGACCTCCTTCCGCGGAAGAATTGGCAGAAGCTTTAGAAGTTCCTGAAGAAAAAATTAAGGAGAGTATGAATGTTTCTGGTCGTCATGTTTCAATGGACGCTCCATTGACAACAGCAGAAGATGGAGGTACATTAATGGATGTAATGGCCAATGACGATTCTCCAAAAGCGGACAGTCAGTTGATGTCTGAATCGCTTCAGCGTGAAATCGAACGTTCATTATCGACACTTACAGATAAAGAGCGTGAAATTATTCGCTTGTTTTTCGGGATTGGTATGAATCACGGATTGACATTAGAAGAAATTGGATCTAAATTCAATTTAACTAGAGAGCGTGTGCGCCAAATCAAAGAAAAAGCCATTCGCAGATTACGACATACATCTCGCAATAAATTATTAAAAGCTTATTTAGGCTAAGAAATTGAGGGCTGCTTACTTTTAGCGGCCCTTTTTGTTTGTTATCAATTTTAAAATCAAAAATAAATTATCATGGAAGCTGCAATTGATTATGAAAAACAGTTAGACGCACATGTCAGTAGAGAACGTGCTGCGGTTAAACTTGCTAGTAAAACAGGACAACTCCTTTATGACCAGGGAGTAGAGTTAGTACTTTTCAGAAATCACTTAGTGAATTTATCGGTATCTGAAATACTAAACTTGCACGAATACGCTGCAAAAGTCGTGAACAAACCTATAGACGTTTTCTCAACTTCGGAATTAGCAGAAGAACTGTTATCAATTGACTTAGCTCCTTCCAAATTAGACATCGGAAAAATTACATTTGAATACCTAGAAGAAAAACATAATTACGCTTCAAAAGCAGATTTCTTAAAAGCAAAATTGGGTGAATTTATCGGAAAAGACCGATTTAAAATGGAACCAAGGGATGTTGTTTTATATGGATTTGGTCGAATTGGTCGTCTTGCCGCTCGTGAGTTAATTAAACAAGCTGGTAAAGGACAACAACTAAGGTTAAGAGCTATTGTTACTAGAGACTCTTCTGACTTAACGATTACGAAAAGAGCTGCTTTATTTAAAAATGATTCTGTTCATGGTGCTTTTGATGGAACAGTAAAAGTTGATTTAGAGCATAAACGCTTACAAATCAATGGACAGACTATCCAAATGATTGAAGCGAAAAATCCTGAAGATATAGATTACACAGCGTATGGAATAAATAATGCGTTAATTATTGATAACACAGGTGTATTTACAGATAAAGAAGCGTTAGGAAGACACAAGCAAGCTAAAGGAGTTTCTAAGGTTATTTTAACTGCTCCTGGTAAAGGAATACCTAATATCGTTTATGGTATCAACCAAGGAGACTTAGATATTGAAAATGATAAAATTTACTCGGCTGCATCTTGTACTACAAATGCAATTTCTCCTGTATTAAAGGTAGTAAACGACGCTTTTGGTATTGAAAAAGGACATATTGAAACCGTTCATGCGTATACCAATGACCAAAACTTGTTGGACAATATGCATAAAAAACCTAGAAGGGGTCGTTCGGCGGCTATCAATATGGTGATTACTTCTACTGGAGCTGGAAAAGCCGTAACAAAGGTGATTCCTGAATTGGATAATAAATTAACAGCGAATGCGGTACGTGTACCAACTCCTAACGGTTCTCTTGCTATTCTTTCATTAAGTTTAAACTCAGCTGTAACAGTAGAAGAAATTAATGAAAAGGTAAAACATTCAGCTTTAAATGGTAATTTAGTAAATCAAATTTACTATTCAATTGATCCTGAAATGGTATCAAATGATATCATTGGAAACACGTGTTGCTCGGTGTATGACTCTCCAGCTACTATTGTTTCCCCTGATGGGAAAAACGTTGTATTGTATGTTTGGTATGATAATGAATACGGTTATACAAAACAAGTAATTCGTTTGGCGAAATACGTTGCTAAGGTGAGAAGATTGATTTATTATTAGTAAACTCTCATATTATAGATAAATTGGGGTACTAAGCTAAGTCGCAAATTGTCCTGAAGGGACTGCATCTGCAAACATCGGGTTTCACCCAATGTTTATGATAAGCCTCCCCTATTATTAGTTCCGAAATCCTGCTTAGGCAGGATTTCGGAACTAATTTTTTTATTCATTCTCAACAAAGGACTACGTCCTTCGTTTTCGTATTACACACTTACAGGGTGACATGATTTTGCGATCTAAATTGATAACCCATTTCTGAATATTGTTCGGGATTTTTATGCTAAAAAACATCAATTTAAGAATTTGTTTATCCAAAACTTACGAAGGAAATAGATGGGATTATTTCACCTCTTCATGATCTATATCTTCTGCTGATACATTTCCACTGATGACAGATGTTTTACCATAATTCTTTCGTAATTGCTCTTTTTCCTTCGCTCCTTTTCGCTGCATTTCATCTAGCTTTTTAGATGTATCTGCAGCTTTTTTCGCAGCCATAATACGCGATACGAATCGCACAATCACCATTATGGCGATCAGAATTAAGATCGTTTTAACTAAACCAACAACTTTAAGTAAGAGCATGGATTAACGCGATAAATATAAATTTCGTTCCGAGAATATTTTCATAAAAAAAGGATCCTTTAAATCTTTTATAAATCGAATCGCCTCACCTGTTGATTTCATTTCTGGACCTAATTCCTTGTTCACATTTGGGAATTTATTAAATGAAAATACAGGGATTTTAATCGCATATCCTTCTCTTTTCGGATTAAAATTGAAGTCGGTTACTTTGTTCTCTCCCAACATTACTTTTGTTGCGTAATTCACGTAAGGTTCATCGTATGCCTTTGCAATAAACGGAACTGTTCTAGACGCTCTTGGGTTGGCTTCAATTACATACACCTTGTCATCTTTAATCGCAAACTGTATGTTCATTAATCCAACAGTCTTTAATTCCACAGCAATTTTCCGTGTAATATCTTCGATTTGCTGCATTACGAAATCTCCTAAATTGTACGGAGGTAAAACAGCGTAAGAGTCACCGGAATGAATACCCGCAGGCTCTATGTGTTGCATGACACCAATTATATACACATTTTCTCCGTCACAAATAGCATCTGCCTCAGCCTCTATAGCACCGCCTAAAAAGTGGTCTAATAGAATTTGATTATCCGGCATATCCTTCAAAATATCTACCACATGGTGCTCTAACTCTTCCTTGTTGATGACTATTTTCATCTTTTGACCTCCCAATACATAAGAAGGACGCACTAATAATGGAAAACCTAAATCCTCAGAAAGTTCTATCGCTTGTTCTGCGCTCTCCACTACCCCAAATTTAGGATAAGGAATGTTGTTCTTTTTCAACAATTCCGAGAATCGCCCACGGTCTTCTGCTAAATCCAAAGCGTCATAGCTTGTTCCCATGATTCTAATTCCATATCGCTCTAATTTTTCAGCAAGCTTGAGTGCTGTTTGTCCTCCAAGCTGTACGATAACCCCCACAGGATTTTCATGACGAATAATATCGTAGATATGCTCCCAAAAAACGGGTTCAAAATACAACTTATCCGCTGTATCAAAGTCCGTTGAAACAGTCTCAGGATTACAATTAATCATTATGGTTTCATATCCACACTCACTAGCTGCAAGTACGCCATGAACACAAGAATAATCAAACTCAATACCCTGCCCTATTCGGTTTGGTCCAGAGCCTAAAACGACAATTTTCTTTTTATCTGAAACTTCACTTTCATTTTCCTCTTCAAACGTAGAGTAATAGTATGGCGTTTGTGCTTCAAACTCAGCGGCACAAGTATCTACCAATTTATAAACGCGTCGGATTCCCATTTCATCACGCTTCGCATATACTTCTGACTCTAAACACCTAACAAGGTGAGCAATTTGACGGTCAGCGTATCCTTTTTGTTTTGCTTCAAAAAGCAATTCTTTGGGAAGGTTATTAATGGAGAATTTTTCAATTTTACGTTCCAGTTTAATTAATTCTTCAATTTGCTTTAAGAACCAAATATCGATTTTAGTTTTTTCGATGATACGTTTAAAAGGAATTCCCAATTTAATCGCATCGTATACGTGGAACAATCTGTTCCAGCTAGGAAACTCAAGACTATGTAAAATTTCATCTTGGTTGGTTAATTCTTTTCCATCTGCACCTAGTCCATTTCGGTTAATCTCTAAGGATTGACAAGCTTTTTGAAGTGCCTCTTGAAAAGAACGACCAATTCCCATCACTTCACCAACAGATTTCATTTGAAGTCCAAGTTGACGATCCGCACCAGGGAATTTATTAAAGTTCCATCTCGGTATTTTAACAATCACATAATCCAGCGTTGGTTCAAATAAAGCCGATGTTGTTTTTGTGATTTGGTTTTGTAACTCATCTAAGTTATACCCAATGGCTAATTTAGCCGCAATTTTTGCAATAGGATAACCGGTAGCTTTCGAAGCCAAAGCAGAAGATCGAGAAACACGTGGGTTAATTTCAATGGCAATAATTTCCTCATTTTCATCTGGAGAAACGGCAAACTGAACGTTACAACCACCAGCAAAATTACCAATTGAGCGCATCATTTTGATGGCCATATCTCTCATTTTCTGAAAAGTTGTATCACTCAAAGTCATAGCAGGAGCTACTGTGATAGAGTCCCCCGTATGCACTCCCATTGGGTCAAAGTTTTCAATCGAACAAATTATTACAACATTATCATTATTGTCACGAAGAAGTTCCAACTCATATTCCTTCCACCCCATGAGCGCTTTATCAATCATTACTTCATGAATAGGAGACACATGTAAAGCTTGATCCAATAACTTGTCAAACTCTTTCTCTTCGTATACCACACCAGCGCCTGCTCCACCAAGTGTGTAAGAAGCTCTAATACAAACAGGAAAACCAAATTCTTGCGCTACACTCTTCCCCTCCAAAAATGATTTCGCAGTTTTTTGAGGAGCCATTCCTACACCAATGCGTTCCATCAAATCACGAAAAGCTTCACGATTTTCTGTGATTTCAATCGCATCGATATCTACGCCAATCATTTTTACATTGTGCTCTTCCCAAATGCCCATTTCTTGACATTTAATCGCCAAGTTGAGTCCTGTTTGACCTCCCATCGTTGGCAAGACCGCATCAATCTCATGATTTTGCAAAATCTTAACGATACTTTCTGGCTCAAGTGGTTCCAAATAGACATTATCCGCGACCACTTTATCCGTCATAATAGTTGCCGGATTAGAATTTATCAACGTCACTTCAATTCCTTCTTCTCTCAACGATCGAGCCGCTTGAGAGCCAGAATAATCAAATTCACACGCTTGACCAATAACGATAGGTCCACTTCCAATAATTAAAACGGATTTAATGTCTTTATTTCTAGGCATTCCAATTTTTATTTTACGCTTTCTAAAAAGCTGTTTTCAAATTGAGTGCAAAGGTAATCCAAATTTGCTACTTTTGTAAGCGTGCATAATAAAAATAATAAAGTTATTTCCGAAGATTTGAAAACAGTATCTGATAACGACTTAGTATTGACGTATGAAGTCTATGGACACGGGGAAAACAAATTATTGTGTTTTCATGGTCATGGTAAAAGTGCGAAAGATTATGCCTTTCTTGAAACTCCTCATCGCACGGTCATTTCGGTGAATCTATTTTTTCATGGAGGTTCTTTCATGCCCGAACAAAGAATCGAAAAAAAACCAGTTACACCTAAAGAAATCTATCAACTGATTCAACTTATTTTCGTTCAAGAAAAATGCGAAAATGATGCTATACATTTAATTGCATATAGTCAAGGAGGTAGATTTGGAATAGCACTACTGCCCTACTTCATGGAGCAATTCGCATCAATTCATTTTATTGCCGTTGATGGAATGGATGACAACAATATTTACTCACGTACCCAACGAAAATATTTAGCACGTAAACTATTTAAATACTGGACAAAAAAACCGAAAAGTTTAGTCTTCATTGCACAATTATTAGTTAAAATAAGAATCATTCACCCTAAATTATTTGAGCTTCTAACATTTTACACTTCTGACCCGAAAAGATTTATTATTTCTTATAAAGCTTGGGCGGCCTTTCGTGCATTACGTACTGACGAAATCGCATTAAAAAAACTTTTTAAAAACTATCCAAATCGCTTTAAACTTATTATTGGACAATACGATCAAATCATCACATCCAAAACAGCCAAGCAATTCCTAAAACGTATCGAACGAGAAGACGCTTTGATGGAAATTCCATTTGGTCATGATGTATTTAAAGCCTCTGCACAGAAGTATATTTTTGAGAAAATCATGATTGAGTAATTTACTTAGACCCGTCGTTAATTACATGAAGAATAAAATAATTCTATGCTTATCCGTTTCATTTTTCCAAAATTTAGATTTTGTCTTCTGTCTTTTATAAAGGCTTAATTTAGTCTCGTTTAAATTTAGATTGTCTTTATTTAACTCAAGTTTCGCACCTTTATATAAGTGGTAATTCACTCGTTACCAACTAGTTAAAAACACACATGATTTGCTTTTAATTACTTATCGAGTTTCTATGTATTAATTATCAGTCATTTGAATTAAAATTCCAAAGTACTAAAATTTCCTCTATTATTTAAATCAGCTATAATTTGTCGCACTATTTCTTTACCCCGCCCTAAAGGGTGGAAATAGTACTCAATTCACTGGTTATAAAACAAGTAAATACTCTCCCTTTAGGGTTAGGGGCAAAAGCATTTACGAAATCAGATCATAATATATTTACTCATAAATTATGTTTTGTAACGGTTTTGTAA
>SKHH01000057.1 GCA_007117055.1 Lishizhenia sp.
CTATTTTTCTAGATATCGAAAATAAAGTTGTTGATCACTATTCAACGGAAAATGTCTTAGGATATATTCCTTCGACTTCAAAAGCGGAAGAGACTATTGTGATTTGTGCTCACTATGATCACTTAGGTGGTATTGGGACAAAAACTTTTTTTCCGGGAGCAAATGATAATGCGAGCGGAACAATTATGCTGCTTTCCCTTGCGAAGCATTTTTTAGTGAATCCAACTGAGTATAACCTGTTGTTTATTGCGTTTGCAGGTGAAGAAGTAGGATTAAAAGGATCTTATTACTTTGTAGAAAACTCGCCTATTGACTTGGAAAAAATCAAATTTGTGTTGAATTTGGATATAATGGGAAGTGGCGAAGACGGCATAACAGTTGTAAACGGTAAGATTCACCAAGAAGCTTTTGAATTGCTTCATTCTTTGAATGAAAAAAACGCTTATTTAACTCAAGTAAAAGCGCGTGGAGAAACAAAAAACTCGGATCATTATCCTTTCTACAAAAATGGAGTACCAGCGTTTTTCATTTATACCATGGGTGAGAATCAAAATTACCATGACGTGTTTGACGTGGCAGAAGCAATTACCTTTTATGCTTACGAAAACATTATTCAATTACTCGTTGATTTTATTGAGCAACTCTAAATTTCGATGTATAGCATCATTCCTCATCGCCAATTGATACGATTTTGATTTCTACCCTTCTGTTGGCTTGTTCCTCTTCTCTTGATTTAGGTTCAGGAAAAAGCATTTCTGAATTTCCAAACCCGACGTGTGTCATACGACTCTTTTCGATTCCAGCATCGATTAAATAATTCATTACGCGTTTTGCTCGTTTCGAAGAAAGACGTTGCGCGCCTAAAGTATTCGAACCAATGCTATGTACATGACCATGAATTTCAATTTCAACAGAAGAATTTAGCGCCATAAAATCTCTTAATCGTTGAATCTTTATTTTGGCTTCTTCCGTTAACACATCCGTTTGTGGCATAAAACCAATTCCTTCAAGTTTTAATTGACTTCCTTTTAAAACTGGTATTAATTCGATAATTGTTTCTATACTTTCCGAAATTTCACGAATTCGAATAGATGAATCGGCGGGAAAATAACCGTACGCATCCACACTCAAATCAAACTTTAATGTCCGTTCTAAAGACAACAATAAATCCGAGGCATTATAAAACGCATCAAAATATCTAGACTCCTTAATAATTATTTTTGCATCCACGGGAAGCTGCGTAATAGCATCTCTTACACCTATTCGATAAGTAGGAAGTGTTTCATCTCTTCTTAAGTCCGAAACATTCATGAGCTCTTTTACCGTTTCTGCATGATTTAGCGGTAAAAAATCAATGGTTAAGTCCAAACGATTGTTGTGTTCTTCAGGACTATTAAACATAAATGTAACGAGTTGACCTTCTTTTAATTCTAAAAACGAAAATTCAGAGGACTCTAATGAAAATGATCCATCCTTTACAAAAGTATTGTAAATCATTTTCGCATTTCCAGTTGTTACATCACTGCACTCTACGTTAGAAGGTAAAAACATGGCCATTTCAAAAGAAGTGTTTTTTGCTAAAGCAGTAATATTTATATTTCCAGAGAAAGGTGCTTTAAACCTGAACCAAACGCTGTTCATTTCAGGGTGTTTTAGTTTTTGCTGATAATTTACAATATCATCTACATTCCCTTTTGTACCAGGGAATGCAATGTTATGACCTCCACTTTTGGATAGAGCAATAGCTCCTGAGCAATCTGAAATTTTGATCGAATTGTTTTCAGTTGTTTGAGCATGAACAAAAGAAAACAAGACGAACGTCATAAAAGAGTTAAATATAAAAAGAATACTATTTTTTATTGTAATCATATTGTTTTCAATTCGCTTCAAGTTGTTAATACGAAAACTATGCCTAAAAGTTATGTTTTATTGAGTATATAGCTACAACCCTTTTGTTTGAAAGGGTTTTGTGAAATAAATAGCTACCTTTGTTATGCGAATTATTGGTATGACACAAAGTTTAACTTTTTATGAACTTATAGGCGAAGAAGCCTTGGCTGAATTAGTGAAGCATTTCTATGAGTTGGTATATTCTGATGAGAGAATCAATCATTTGTTTCAAAATGATATTGAAGAAGTAAAAGACAAGCAATTTCGTTTTTTGTGTCAGTTTTTAGGAGGGCCATCGTACTATTCAGAAAAATATGGTCATCCTCGTATGAGAATGCGCCACATGCCACATAAAATAAGTACAGATAGCAGAGATGCGTGGCTCGAAAACATGCAATTCGCTATACAGAAGACTACTAGTATTCCAGACGAATTAAAAACACCATTGTACAATTGTTTTCCGAAATTAGCAAATCACATGGTAAATACTTAATTTTACAAGTACTATTACTTATTCATAAAATTATGAGAAAACTATCGATACACATTCTTTTGCTTGTTTTAGTAATTTCTTCTGTTTCCGCTTCTTGCCAAAAAAGAAAGTTGCGTTGGATGGAATATAAAGAAACACAATGCTCTGACGCATGGGGCAGCTTTGAGACAGAAGACGAACTAGTTTTTGCCATTGAAGCTTATTTTTTTGAGCGAGGAGCACCATTAAAACAACTGGAGTTTCGCAACGATAGTAATCTTCATGTTTGTGCAGCTTGCGGATGTTTTAGTGGAAGGATCATCGAAGTACAGGTACATGAAGATCATCAACGTGTACTTATTGAGCACGGGTTTGTTCATCAAGATGAAGATTGATTCACAGTTTAAATTTGGATCACACCATCTTTAAAATAAATCAAAAACTCAATCATTCTATATCACACATTGTTTTTTCATCAAATAACTGATAATTATCTCTTCATTCACAGAGAAACTCTTTACTTTTGCACTTTTAATTTAAGTCAAAAATATAGCAATGAAGAAAATTCAAAGCGCATTAATTTCAGTATTTGATAAAACAGGTTTAGCGCCTATTGTTCAAGAGCTTAACAAAAACAACGTGACGATATACAGTACAGGAGGAACACAAGCGTTCATAGAAGACCTTGGGATTCCGGTTGTACCTGTGGAAGAGGTGACCTCGTACCCTTCAATTCTCGGGGGAAGAGTAAAAACACTTCATCCAAAAATTTTCGGAGGGATTTTAAATCGCAGAAATTTAAAAGAGGATCAAGATCAAATCAAGGAATACGAACTTCCTATGATAGATTTGGTGATGGTAGACTTGTATCCTTTTGAGGAGACTGTGGCTAATGGTGCTTCACACGATGCTATTATTGAAAAAATTGATATCGGTGGTATCGCTTTAATTCGTGCAACGGCGAAAAACTATGAAGACACAACCATTGTTTCTTCAAAAGATCAGTACCCTCAATTTTTGGAATTAATTAAAGCACAAGACGGAGCATTAAATGTTGAGCAGCGTAAAGCTTTTGCAAGAGATGCTTTCAACGTTTCTTCTCATTACGATAGTCAAATTTTTAAGTATTTCAACAATGGAGAGTTAGATGTTCTGAAAGAAAGTGAACAAAAAGCACAGGTGTTGCGATACGGAGAAAACCCGCATCAAAAGGGAGTTTTTTATGGTGACCTTTCCGCGTTATTTGATAAATTGCATGGAAAAGAATTATCCTACAACAACTTGCTTGATGTAGATGCAGC
>SKHH01000028.1 GCA_007117055.1 Lishizhenia sp.
AACGCTGAAGGTGTTACGTTTAAAACGTGTACCCAATGTAATGGAACGGGAAGAGTTACTCGTGTACAACAAACCTTTTTGGGTGCAATGCAAACAGCATCAACTTGTCCTGCCTGTAATGGAACTGGTAAAATCATTGATAAACGTCCGTCAGATGCTGATGCACAAGGTTTAAAACGTAAAGAAGAGGTTATTGAAATTGATATTCCTGCTGGAGTAGAAGAGGGGATGCAGTTAAGTGTAAGTGGTAAAGGTAATGCGGGACCATTTAATGGTGTTCCAGGTGACTTATTAGTGGTTATAGAGGAAGTTCCACATGAACACCTGCGAAGAGATGGTCAAAGTCTGCATTATGAAGCATTTATCAATTTTGTTGATGCCGTGTTAGGTGCAAGTATTGAAATCCCAACTATATCAGGAAAAGCAAAAATTAAAATAGAGCCAGGTACACAGAGCGGAAAAATGCTTCGATTAAGAGGAAAAGGTTTGCCGAGTGTTCAAGGTTATGGAACGGGAGACTTATTTGTACATATTAATGTTTGGACACCAAAATCTGTTTCTAAAGATGAGCAGAAAATTCTTGAAAAACTAAGAAATAGTGATAGCTTTCAACCTAATCCAGATGGAAAAGAGAAAGGTTTTTTTCAGCGTGTGAAGGATATGTTTAGCAATTAGAGCTACAAAGAATTTAGAAAGATAAAATACGGAAAAGAATAGTAAAGAGAGGTAAAATGTTTTATCTCTCTTCGTTTTATAAAGGTAAACTAATTCTATTTACAGCATTATTTTAAACTCTGTGCCAACCGATGGTTGAGAGGAAACACTAATTTTTCCTTTGTGCATATGGATTATATTTAACGTAGATGTCATACCTAATCCCAATCCATCTTTACGTTTGGAGTAAAAGGGTTCGAAAATATGGTTCAAAGTTTCTTCATCCATTCCTCTTCCGTTGTCTTTGATATAGATTACTGGGGATTCATTTTCTTTGGTTAGAATGAGAGACAAATGAGGATGTGGAGTTTCTTTCATTGCCTCTATTGCATTTATAATAATATTCACAAATGCTATCTTCAACTTTTCAGGGTCCCACTTTCCAAGGACTAATTGATCAGGATATATTTTTCTAAAGGTTATATTCTCCAACGACATTCGATCTGAACAAAAATCAACAGCGCTATCGAGAACGGCTTGCATATTGGTGTTGGCATATTCTAACTCTGAGGGCTTTGCACTGTTTAATAGCTCGTCAATCAATGCATTAATGCGTTGCGTATTACGTGAAATCATTTCTTCATAAAGATTGCTTTCTGGAATGTCTTGGGTTAAGGAGGTAAGTTCCCCCAAAGCTAGATTAATGTTAGTAAGGGGATTTCTTACTTCATGAGCAATCATTCGAGCCATTCTTCCTGTCATGGAGAGCTTTTCCAATTTTTGTAGTTCATTTTGAGCTTCCATTAGTTTTGAAACGTCATAAATCGCTACTTGATACTTCTCCATTATTTGCTTTTGTGATTCTGGTAGCACAACAATTGAGATGATCACAGTATGTTTTTCTGTGTTGTTCGTTAATAATGTTTTAAAACCTTTTACAGATCCTGCCTGCTTTAAACGATCTATTATGTTCGTATAGTCAAATTCGTACTCAAATAAATCTTTAAAGAAAAGTGGAGCATCGGAACGAATCATATGAGCAAACATGGATGAAAATGTGTGGTTGTATTCGAGAACACGAAGTTGGTCATCTAAAATTAAAAGAGGTTCCATACTTAACTCGAATAGACTCCTATACTTTTTTTCTTGTTCTCGAATAAATCGCTGCTGGTGGTATCTTTCTATAGCATAGCGTAACGCTCTTTCTAGCGTGTCAATTTTTATTTCAGTTTTGATAATGAAATCTGAAGCTCCTTTCTCCATAGCTTTGGAGTCAATCACATAATCTGAAGCTCCTGTAAGTAAAATAAGGGGTTTTGTTACGTTGTTTTTTCGCATTTCAGCAATCAATTGAACTCCTTCTCCTCTGCCTAAATAATTGTCAATTAGATAGATGTCGTGTTTGTCTTCGAGTATGTCTTCGAAAGCGTCTTGATATGAAGCACACCAATATACATCGTATTGTACTGAACGAATTTTAGTCAAAAAATGCTTCAGTATAATGAAGTCATCCTCATCATCTTCTACAATTAATATTTTTACGGTTGTCGACATACTTAAAAATTAATAAGGTAAATAGATGATAAATGTTGTTCCTTTTCCTTGTGTTGATTCAACATCTAAACATCCGTTGTGTTGTTCAACGATTTTTTTACAAATGGACAATCCAACACCCGTCCCTTCATATTCAGATCGACCATGTAAACGCTGAAAAACGGCAAAAATTTTATCTTTATACTGCATGTCAAATCCGATACCGTTATCTGATACAGTGATTTTCCAGTATTTTCCATAGGCGGGCGCATTGAATGTGGTGGTTGATGCATCAATTGTAATAACTGGATTGATTGAGGCGTTTCTAAACTTTATAGCATTGGATAATAAATTCTGAAATAATTGACGCATTTGTATGTGGTCAGCTTTGATTTTTTCAGGTAAATTATGAATTTTTATAATAGCACTTGACTCTTTAATAGCAATTTGTAAATCACTTTGAACATTCTGTATAATTTCTTTCAAATTGATTTCCTTCATATCCTCTGGTCGTAAAACGATACGAGAATAGGATAGCAAATCAGCAATAAGTTGTTGCATGCGTTCCGAGGAATTATGCATGCGATTGATGTAATTATCTATTCTTGATTTATCTGGATTGGATTGATTAAGCTCTTCACTAATTAGGTCTCCGAATGTTCTTATTTTTCGTAAGGGTTCGTTTAAATCATGAGAGGCGATATATGCGAAATTTTCAAGGTTTTGGTTTACTGATTTAAGCTCGGCATTAATTTTTAGAATTTCCCGCGACTGTTCTTCATTCATTCTAATTTCTTTTCGCATTCGATCAAAACTGATGATTACTATAAAAATCATTACGATTCCAAAGACAGACAAAATGAAAAGTATATCTTTTGCCGTTTGGTTGGTTTTAATTTTATTTTCATCCCTACGATGTGCACTTACAATGCGAATATCATTGATCACCTCAGCAATTTCGTCCATATGTTGAGAACTGTGAATAAGATGAGTGCCTAAGTCAGAAGAACCTTCAATTTCTGTTTTTAGCGTGAGTAAGCTGTCCATCACCTTAACTTTCTGAGCGAGTAGCCCTTCTAATTTTAGAATATGCGCTTTTGCACGATCAAAATCATTACATTGCTCTTGTAATTCATTAAAAGACTGACCAGTCGCACACTTCGCTCCAGCGTATTTATTTTTATAGTTGTCGTCTTGGGTCAATAAATAAGAAAAAGCATGCGACTCCATTTGATAGGCAGATTTCATTAATTTGTCTGCTTGTTCTGTTAAAGAAGCAAAGAAATCCGCTTTTTCTCCAGAATCATGACTTTTAATCACAAAAACCAAAGAAGTCACGAAATATCCAGCTATGAGCACCATGGATAGGATTAAAAAATAATTATAATATTTCCATTGCTTTTTCTTCATACAAATACCAATTGCCACTAATATAAGACAAATAGAAGCGATTGAAGTTCACGCATTAAATTATTTTTTTAAGGTTGATGTTTTTTTAAGTGTAAAATAGGTAAGCTAATAATATTGCTGCGATAATTCCCGCAAAATCAGCTAGAAGTCCAGCGCCAGCTGCATAGCGCGTTTTTTTAATTCCAACAGATCCAAAATAGACGGCTAACACATAAAACGTTGTTTCTGTTGATCCTTGAAATGTAGCTGCAAGTTTACCCACAAAGGAATCTACTCCATGTGTTTCAAATGTACTTACCATCATTCCTCTTGCAGCACTTCCACTAAAAGGCTTCATAAATGCTGTCGGTAATGCATCTATAAATTCGGTAGCGGTTATTCCTACATAAATTAAGGTGTGTTTTAAACCATCAAATAGAAGCTCCATAGCTCCTGATGCCTTGAAAACACCTACGGCAACAAGAATAGCTACAAGATATGGAACAATTTTTATGGCAATATCAAAACCTCCTTTGGCTCCATCAATGAAGCATTCATATACGTTAATTTTATTTCTAATACCTAATAATAAAAATATAATAATGACAGAAAACAAGAGTAAGTTACCTCCAATATTGGAAACAGGTGTAACCAAATCCGGTCTTTGTATTAACCAAATTAATAGCAAGACTATAATAGCAGTTAAACTTCCTAAGTAAGCAATAACAACACGATTGAATAAATTGATTTTTTGTTTAATTGCTACTGCTATAAGTCCAACGAGCGACGCGAAAAAAGTTGTAAAAAGTATCGGCAAAAAAACATCGGAGGGAGCAAGTGATCCTTTTGCTGTTCTAAATGCTAAGATACTCACTGGAATAATTGTAAGTCCTGATGTATTTAACACCAAAAACATAATTTGAGCATTGGAAGCTGTATCAGGTTTAGGATTTAATTCTTGAAGCTGATTCATTGCCTTGAGTCCTAGGGGGGTTGCTGCGTTGTCTAAGCCTAACATATTCGCACTAAAGTTCATCATCATTGAACCTTGAGCGGGATGATTTGCAGGGACTTCTGGAAATAATTTTTCGAAAAGAGGAGCAACCGCTTTGGTTAATAGTTGAACCGCTCCACCTTTTTCACCGATTTGCATAATTCCCATCCACAGGCATAATGCTCCAGTTAGGTATAAGGCTATCTCAAAGGCATTTTTGGCGTCACTGAATAACGCATCTACAATCTCTTTGAATATGAGTTGATCTCCAAACACAAACAGCTTGAACAAGCCCATCAGCATGGCAATCATAAAAAGCCCAATCCATAGTCGATTCAATAACATATTGCTAATTTGATGTTTTTTTTAAAATTGAGTCTCATTTTTCTTCGAAAACATTTAATGGATTATGAATTATCTACTTGATGTATAAAGTTCTCAACTATAATAGCACCAAAATTACCAGATAATTCGGGCAGAAATTGAACACCATATATTTTTTTCTCTTTGTGCTCCATGGCTTCATTGATACTTTTATCTGAACTCGCAATTAATTTAAAATTGGGAGGAATAGAAACACTACTTGCATGGTCTGAATACAGTTCGATTTCATTTGAAAGTCGATCAAAAATAGGGGAGTCTTCCAAAACAGAAATTATGTGATAGTCACAAAAGTAAGGTTGATAAGACGGTTGAGCACCATATAATATTCCGAGTAAATGATGTCCTGTTCCAATTCCTAATACGGGTAAATTTGCTGTCAAAATTGGTTGTAGTTTTTCTATATAGGGATTGATGTTTTGTTCATTAACCACAATTTGACTACTTGAAATTACGATTCCTTTCCAGTCTTTTAGGTGATCTGGTTTGAAATCATAAATACCTATCGTTTCTACATCAATATATTCATCTATCAGTTGTTCCAGTTTTTTACTATTCTTATATCCAACATCAATTAATCCAATCATAAAACAGTTTTAAAAAGGTTTTTGATAAGCTTTTAAATACCAATTGATATTTTCAGATTTTTGTTGTAATTTAAGTGATGTATTAGAAGCTTGTTTGATGTAAAAATACTTTGAGTCATTCTCTAAAAATGAAATGTGTAGAATAGAATCAGAAGGGATAGTAATAGTATAACGTCCTTTTATACCTTGGGTACTACCTAAGTTTTTATAGGTCTGAAAAAATATCTCTCCATCTTCAAAAAAAGTGAGTGTTGTTTTATGCGATAAAAGCATTGGAGAAATAATGGAGTCATTCTTTATTACAGTATCAAGGATCCATATTTTGGAGCTGTTCGAGTGTATTAGGCTTTCCGGAACTATGGGTTTAAGTTCACTTTCTTGAATACAAGCAAAAAGAACAATAAATAAAAATAATATGGAGAGTATACTGCGAATCAAAATAGTAATTGTTTTTCTTTTATTCGTTCGCCAATTTGTTTAGTAGCTTCTTTTTTTAACTCAGAATCGTGTTCGAAAGTACCGTGTAAATCTCCTAAAGCTTCAACGTAATGGTATTTTCCATTTTCATAACGTAAGAGTATATCATAGCGTTCGTAATGTCCACCAATATTATCAACCACGGCAACGACTAAATCATCAATTCCATTTGAACGGGTTCTTTTTTCTACCAAATATCCATTCACCCCATTTACTTTGACTAATAGTCCTTTTTCTCTTGCAAAAATTAGAAGTCTTCGGTAAGGATAGTTATTTACTCCTTTCTTTACTTGCAGCAAAAAGGCATCTTCGAGTGATCGTTTGTTATGGTAGGAATAAAAAGCAAAGTACTTTGGACTGCAAGGTGTCATCCCGACAGGAATAGAGTCTTGATTTACAGGATCACAAATGCGAAGCTCGATGAGCAAGTCTTCCATTTTTTTATCTTCGAATGCATCTTGATCAAAAAGTGTTGTAATTTCAATGGTTTCAGATGAAAAAACCTCTTCTGTTGTATCTTCCGTGCACGATAAAAGGAATAATGCACAGCCACAAAATACAGTATAGTTAAACGTTTGTAATTTATTCATCTTTATATGATTCATACTTTTCAATAACTCCAGAAAGTGAAATTTTTTCTTTTACTTCAGGGTCTCCTTTATAATAAATATAGCCTCCGGTTCTAACTTCTGCGTTTAGGTTTTGCAATGCGTGACAAACAATTTTACCTCCAACTGTTACCGTAGCGTTTACTTTTTCTGCAACTAGGTCAGTAGCGCCAATTGTTCCTCCTGCACGAACGGATAATTCCGCAAGGGAGGTTGTTCCGTTAACTCGAATATACCCGCCTTGTGAAACAGAAGCCTTTACCCATGGACTATTGGAAGACTTAACTTGGATTTTCCCTCCGTTTTCGGTAAGGAGTTCAAGTGGTTCATTGAAGTTAAATCCATCTTCCAAGGTTAATTTAGCGCCATTTCTTGCTTGAATATGGTTGAGTGCTGGAACTTCAATTTCAAAATGAACATCAATGTCACGAAGCGAAGAACCACTAACACGCAAGGTAAGTGTTTCTCCTGAAAAATTATATTGAATATTTTCTGGAATAATATCATTGCTATTAATTGTTACGGTAGCGTTGTATTCATTACCGGGTACTAGTGTAACTTGATATCTTCCTACAACTATAATCTCTGAAAACTCAGTTAATTGTTTACTCAATATTTCTTGAGTAAACGCTGTAAAAAAGAGAAACATACTAAAAACTAGAAAAAAATATTTCATATTGATTTAAACTTTATCATACTACATTATTAAATAGTACTAAAAAAATGATAATTATCAAGTAGCTAATTTACAAAAAAAAAATAACGTCTTAACAAAGTATAGCGTTCATTCTCATGGATGTTTTATATTGGGAATAATCAATATAGCGCCTCACTCAAAATGGTTTTACTATTTTTTGAGCAAGGTATCATGTTCTTCCCCATCGTATCGAAAGAATGGTGAATATCGAAAACAAGTGAATAGTTTAGAATATTTAGTCTTAATCCTCAAGGAGTTGATCATCCACCATTTCAGGGACAGTAACTTTTAATAAGGGTTCCATTTCCATAGCTCGTTTAATTGCGAAAACAGCGCCTTCATTTCTAGCCCAACTTCTTCTTGCGATACCATTGTTTACATCCCAATGAAGCATCATTTTTAATCTTCTATCTGCATCGTTAGAACCATCTAATAACATTCCAAAACCGCCATTGATTACTTCTCCCCAGCCAACGCCGCCACCATTATGAATAGAAACCCAAGTAGCACCTCTGAAACTGTCTCCAATTACATTATGGATGGCCATATCAGCAGTAAACTTAGATCCGTCGTATATGTTAGAAGTTTCTCGAAAGGGAGAGTCTGTTCCTGAAACGTCGTGATGGTCTCGTCCTAAAATAACTGGACCAATTTCACCATTAGCAATAGCCGTGTTAAATGCTTCCGCTATTTTCATTCTTCCTAAGGCATCTGCGTATAAGATGCGTGCTTGCGATCCTACCACCAGCTTGTTTTCTTGTGCTCCTTTTATCCATTGGATGTTGTCTGCCATTTGTTGTTGAATTTCAGCAGGACTTTCTTTCATTAACTGTTCAAGTATAGTACAAGCAATCTCATCCGTTTTGGCTAAATCAACAGGATCGTTTGATGCACATACCCAACGGAAAGGACCAAATCCGTAATCAAAACACATAGGTCCCATAATGTCCTGTACATAGGAAGGATATTTGAAATCGATGCCATTTTCTGCCATGATGTCTGCTCCAGCACGTGAAGCTTCTAACAAAAAGGCATTTCCATAATCAAAGAAATAAGTTCCTTTTGCCGTGTGTTTATTTACCGCATTTGCGTGTCGGACTAAACTTTCTTGTACATAAACTTTAAACTTTTCTGGATCATTAGCCATCATTTCATTTGATTCTTCTAAGCTTAATCCAACTGGATAATAACCTCCTGCCCAAGGGTTGTGCAAAGATGTTTGGTCTGATCCAAGGTCAATGTAAATATTTTCCTGATCAAACTTCTCCCACACATCCACTATATTTCCTTGGTAGGCAATCGATACAACCTCTTTCTTGCTTTTTGCTTCCGCAACACGTGCGCAAAGTAGATCTAAATCATCTATTACTTCATCAACCCATTGTTGAGAATGACGTGTATGCGTTGCTTTTGGATTGATTTCAGCTGTTACAGAGATACATCCAGCAATGGATGCCGCTTTTGGTTGCGCACCAGACATTCCACCTAATCCAGCTGTAACGAAAAGTTTTCCACTTAAATCTTCACCGTTTTTAGCGATCATTCGTCCTGCATTCAAAACAGTAATCGTTGTTCCATGCACAATTCCTTGTGGTCCAATGTACATGTATGAACCGGCAGTCATTTGTCCGTACTGTGTTACTCCAAGTGCGTTATATTTTTCCCAATCATCAGGCTTAGAATAATTTGGAATCATCATGCCGTTGGTAACAACTACTCTAGGTGCATCTTTATGGGAAGGAAATAACCCCATAGGATGGCCTGAGTACATTACCAAGGTTTGTTCCTCTGTCATTTCGGCGAGGTATTTCATGGTTAGCCTATACTGAATCCAGTTTTGGAAAACAGCTCCATTTCCTCCGTAGGTAATTAATTCGTGTGGATGTTGTGCAACAGCATGATCCAAATTATTATGAATCATAAGCATAATTGCTTTGGCTTGTTGACATTTACCTGGGTAATCTGCTATATCTCTAGCGTATAATTTATATGTTGGACGGTAACGATGCATATAAATTCTACCGTAATCAGCTAATTCTTGTTTGAAATCACCAATTAAGGCTTGATGCTGCTCTTTAGGAAAATAACGTAGTGCATTTTTTAAGGCTAATTTCTCTTCTTCTTTTGAAAGAATTTTTTTTCGTTT
The DNA here is from genome assembly GCA_007117055.1 of Lishizhenia sp. GTDB lineage: Bacteria > Bacteroidota > Bacteroidia > Flavobacteriales_D > Crocinitomicaceae > CSBr16-161. The sequence continues at coordinate 9,467 of SKHH01000028.1, forward strand.
TGGTGCGTGGTTAACAGTTGGATCATACTCCGCTTTTGGAGGAACGATTTCAGGAACTCCTGAAAGAATATCTTTTTGAATATCTTCTAATGTCATAGTTCAAATTTTTAGCGAAAATAACTATTTTTTCTTTTTTGATTCCCCAGTTTTAGTATTCATTTGAGAGAGTAGGGGCTGAGGTGACAATGAAATATACAAACATAAAAAAAGCGGGTAGAAACCCGCTCTAATATAATTATGTAAATAACTTATCTAATTCTAGATCTTGAATTAGGTCCAACAGGTCTTGGAACAGAATAACGTAAGAATACTTCTAAACCACCACGACCATTAGAAACTGGAGTAAGGGTAGAAACATTAAAATCATACGCAAAACCTAGAGAGAAGTGTGAATATTCTAACATGAATTTAGCAACCATAGCATCTCCAACTCTGTAAAATGCACCATACGACATGTATACAGCATTGAAGAAAACGGTACTTCTAGACGCTTCTTTCAATAAAACACGAATATACGAACCTAATAAAAACTCCTGGTGTGTTCTTTGACGAACGTAGTAGGCTGCTGGCATGTATGACCAATTTGTATTTCTGATACCTACTAATCCATGCGCAAAAGCGGTCCATCTAACAGCAAGTGCATCTTCGCCGCCAACAAGGAAATTATTTTCTGGTCTATTCACGTGGTATGCAGCTAGACCAGCGGTAAACTCACGTTGATCATTACTACGCATTGTTGATGCTCCATCTTTGAATTTATATACCATCCCGGCACCAGCATCAAAGTGTGAAAAGCTTGTTTCTGCAAAATTTTCTCCACTTGAAATTAAAGGATTAAATCCTGTTCCAACAAATTGACTTTCCCATAAACCATTATCAGGACTAATTCCTCTTTGTCCAAAACCGGCTTGCATACCTAAACCTAATGTGCTATTGTCATCTAGGTAAGCATGATAGGCTACATTTAAACTAGCGTTAGTGGTTCTCATTCGAACATCTCCAGCTACATCATTAAAGAAGTTTAACCCTAATGCAAGAAATCCATTGGCACCTCTTTTTTCACGAATACGTGTTTCAAATGAAGCTCCAATGGTTTCAAACGGAGCAGCAACACTATTCCATTGCGTCCGATAATTGGATGAAATTTGTAAATTCCCGTCGGCACCTGTTAATCCAGGGTTTAGATTTAATGGGGAATAACGCATTTGAGAAAAGTGAATATCCTGAGCAATAACAATACTCGAAGCAATTGATAGAGAAGTCAGTAATACGCTTTTCAAAATAAACTTTTTCATAAGTTTTAATTTTTTCGTTAGCAACGTCCTTGTATATTCTATATTCAAGGAGGAACTAAAAAATATTATTTCATAGCTCAATAATTGCGTAAAAATAATTGATTTGGCTATATTCTACGCAAATAAATTCATAAAGTTATAGATAAAGTACAATATTTACCAATTTAATTTCGATATTTTTGAATGTGGGTTATTTATTTAGGCTGCATTTGAATACGAATTTAGGATAAATTTATGGGAAACAGAATAAAAAAAAGGCGTCGCAAAGGACGCCTTTCTTAACATATGTAACTATCTTACTGTTATTTTTCGTCTGTTAACAACACTTTTCGAGAAAGCTTCCATTTTTTTGTTTTCGGATCGCGTCCTAAAACTTTGAATTTAACCACATCTCCTTCTTTAGCTACGTCTTCCATTTTTGAAATACGTTCTTTAGCGAATTCTGAAACGTGAATTAACCCATCTGTTCCTGGAAGTATTTCTACAAACACTCCATAAGCTTGAACAGATTTGATTTTTCCTTCATACGTTTCACCTTCTTCCACTGTTGGAGGGAATGCGATTTGCTTAACAGCTTTTAACGCACCATCCATAGCTTCTTTTCCTTCTGCTAATATTTGAACCATTCCTTCTCCAGTTTTTGGATCTTCTTCTATGGTAATAGTCGCTCCAGTATCTTTTTGAATCTGCTGAATAATTTTTCCGCCAGGCCCTATAATTGCACCAATCATATCGTTTGGTACACGGAATGACTCTACGCGTGGGGCAGACTCTTTTAATTCAGCTCTTGGCTCAGCGATGGTTTCTGTTAACTTATTTAAAATATGCAAACGACCAGCTCTTGCTTGTTCCAGTGCTTCTGTAAGCACCTCGTATGGCAATCCATCTACTTTAATGTCCATTTGACAAGCAGTGATTCCTTCCGCAGTACCTGTGATTTTGAAGTCCATATCACCTAAGTGATCTTCGTCTCCAAGGATGTCAGAAAGTACGGCGTATTTTCCTTCCGAATTCATAACTAATCCCATTGCTATTCCAGAAACAGGTGCTTTGATCGGAATTCCACCGTCCATTAACGCTAGTGTTCCAGCACAAACGGTTGCCATAGAAGAGGAACCGTTGGATTCTAAAATTTCTGATACCAAACGAATAGTATAAGGATTCTCTTCGGGTAATACTGGTTTTAAAGCTCTTAATGCTAAGTTACCATGACCAACTTCTCTTCGTGATACGCCTCTAATCGGGTACGCCTCTCCCGTTGAGAAAGGAGGGAAGTTGTAATGCAACATAAAGTTTTCTGTTCCTTGATAAGTTGCAGCATCAATCATTTGCTCTTGTAGTTTACCACCTAAAGTTAAAGTGGTCAACGATTGAGTTTCTCCTCGTGTAAATACAGCTGACCCATGTACCATTGGTAAGTAATCTACTTCTGACCAAATTGGGCGAATTTCATCGAACTTACGACCGTCTAAACGAATGCGCTCATTCAACATTACATCACGTACAGCTTCTTTCATTGCTTTTTTGAAGTAAGTACTCACAAATTCACCCGATTCTTCCATTTCTTCTTCTGTGAATAATGCTTCTACTTCTTCTTGGATAGTCTTGAAATCGTTAGCTCGTTCCGTTCTGTTTGGATTACCTTTTCTTGCTACTGCTTTCAATTTCTCATAAGCTGCATCAAAAACTTTCTTTTCAACTTCTTCGTTTGTTTCAACGTGATGGTATTCTCTTTTTGGATTAGCTGTAGGTATTTCAGCAGCTAAGTCCAACTGAAACTGACATTGTTCTTTAATTGCAGCGTGACCAATTTTAAATGCTTCCACCAATTCAGCTTCCTGAACGAATTGCATTTCTCCTTCAATCATGTTGATGTCCTTCATAGTACCAGCCATCATGATGTCTAAATCTGCTTTCTCTAACTCAGTTTTAGTTGGGTTAACGACATATTCTCCGTCAATTCTTGCAACTCTAACCTCTGACATAGGACCGTTAAATGGTATGTCAGAAACAGCTAATGCTGCAGAGGCAGCAAAACCAGCTAGTGCGTCAGGTAGATGCTCACCATCGTAAGACATCAATTGAATCATGATTTGCGTTTCCGCACGATAATCATCGTTAAATAATGGACGTAATGCTCTATCCACCAAACGCATAATCAAAATCTCCATATCTGAAGGACGTCCTTCTCTTCTTAAGAATCCACCTGGAATTCGACCCGCTGCCGCAAATTTCTCACGGTAATCTACTGTTAATGGGAAAAATCCAATTCCCTCTTTTGCTTCTTTTGCTGACACTACTGTCGCAAGAAGTACAGTTTTGCCCATTTGTAACACTACAGATCCGTCGGCTTGCTTTGCCAGCTTACCTGTTTCGATGGTAATTTCTTTACCTCCTGTAATGATGGACTTTTTTGTTCCTATATTCATATTTAATT
>SKHH01000235.1 GCA_007117055.1 Lishizhenia sp.
TATGGGTCTATATCAGTAGCTGTTTCAAAAGTTACAGTACTGGTTAATTCGATGTTTTCAGGACAAGCAGGATTTCCCCCGGAAATTACTACAGAATATGTTCCTTCATCTGAAACCGTAACAGTGGGTGTGGTTTCTCCATCTACTCCTGTTCCGCTCCATACGTAGTTGCTACCGCCTGAAGCTGTAATGTCAACAGTTTCTCCTGGGCAAATCGAAGCTTCCGTGGGATCTACGTTTGCAAAACTAATTCCCGATACGGCGTCCATGGTGTAATTACAAACTGAACAGTTGTAGCCATCAACCATTAAATAGTATTCGCCTCCTGGGGTTAAGCCGTTTAGTGTAATTGTATGACTTCCTTGTGTGAGTCCAGTTGTATAACTAGCTACCGTACTTGTGAAATTACAGTTGGTTCCTTCCAAAATAACCATTTGAATTCCGGCTATGTTTGTACCACAAGATGGAGGCGTACAGTCGGAAATACCAATGTCAATTACCACCTGAGTATCATCCGCAATAAATTTGATGAAAGAATTGTTATCTAATGCAGCATTATTTGGGAAAAATTGACCGCCATTTGTGACTTGCCCACCAACACTTTCAATATTGTAAAAATCACTTGTGTTACCAACATATCCATCAATATTACAGATGGTTGGAGCTGTTTCGCAGAAGTTTGTTGCCGTATTGTTTTCATCGTCTGTACACGATACAAAGGCTTCCCATCCAGGACGAGTATTCGAACCGTTGGATGTAAATCTAAATGTGATACACTCTCCAGAAGAAACTACTACAGGGGGTTGATTTGTTCCTTGTGCAACTCCGGAAAGACTATACATTTGATCACTCGCTGTAGAAGGACCGTCGTAAACATCAAGTATATCGTATCGAACTTGCTGTCTTCCTGATTGACCATTGTCTTCAGTATTAAACGAAATAAATTCGATTTTTACACTCTGTCCGGTTCCAGAACAAAATGTAATTGTATAATCTTCATTGTTTTGATAATTGCCATTTGGCCCTCCTGAGTCGTAAAATAGCATTCCACAACCATTTTCAGATAAGTCGATTGTCCCTTCCTCGTCAATTGTTATTTCTTCACAATCTTCATCATTTTTATAATTTAATAAGGCTGAATTGTTTACCCACGCACCAGTAGACTCTGTTGTAACTCTTAATCTATCAGCTCCTGGAGGAGCTGTTTCTATGGTTGGGTTTTGAGGGTCTGTTGAAATAGCGAACCATCCACCGATGGGATTGCCTGCATTGTCGTACCATTGACCTTGTACACAACTAATATTAGCACCATTGAGGTTCATGTATAATTCGTACAATTCACCTGGATTGAAGCCTGTATATGTTCTTTCCGAACCAGCTCCAATTCCGGAAATATTATTAACCCCAGTAAAAAAACATAGCGACTCACCTATTGAAGTAGTGGGAGAAACATGTCCTTGGGTGGTACATTGTGTATGTCCACTTAAAGTGTGTAATAATGAAAATGTAAGTGTAATAAATAGAGTAAAAAACCTCATATCTTATCGTTTATTAGTGTAATTCATTTTGCATAATACAAAATACAAAATGCGTGTTAACAAAATTAGTGTACACAAAGAACGTAAAAATAATCAGAAGGTTGCTTGATTTTTAAAGGGTTATTCTTTGTTTGTGTAAATATTCACACATTGACTTATTAATGTTTAAAATCTTTCAAATAAAAAGGCTCAAAGTATGCAAGGTTTTCAAAATCAGATATTTTGTATTTTGAATAAGCGGCTTTAACTTGACCTGTGGCAGAGGAAAGAATTGAGTGGTCGTATTTTATGGATGCTCGGTTTTCCCATAAATCAATTAGTTTTTGCGCACCGTCTCCAATTAGTATAAATGGTTCATATGACAGGTAAGTTTCTGCTGTTATAATATCCGCACTTATAGGCTTTAGAATGTTCATTTCTTGGTCTACAATTAGGCTAAATACTTCCATTCTTCGTGCGTCAATTACTGCGCAAATATTCGCTTCAGGGTTCTTAATTTGTCGCGTTAAACTTGTGAGTGCATCGACACTTATTAGGGGAGTATTCAAAGCGTAGCACAAACCTTTAGCTGTAGACACTCCAATTCTTAATCCAGTGTAAGAACCTGGTCCAGACGCAACAGAAATTGCGTGTAGTTGCTCAAAGGTGTAATTGTTTCTTTCAATTATTTCTTTTATAAAAAGCGTAAGTTTTTCCGCGTGTGTATAATTATCATGGTCGTCTGAAATATGGTCAATTAATTTTCCATTCGAGGAAAGCGCTACTGAACATACTTTTGTCGCAGTTTCTATGTGAAGAATAATAACATTTTGCATTTTACGAAATTTTAATTCGAATGTATTGACTACCTAAAATAAATCCTAGCACAGTGCTATATGAAGTTATGTAATAAAAGTAGGAATTTTCAAAATCGGTTAGACTACCATAATTTTTCATGTACTGAGCACTAACAATGATCAAAAGTATCAATCCAGTAAGAATCCCCAAAAATAAAAAAGTCAGAAATTTATAAATGCGTTTTTGGGCGGTTTGAATGTCGTATTTATTTTTTTCTATAAAGCTCTTTAATGAAACAAGTGAAACAAACGCAATCAATACATGAACGAGGTGTAAAAATGGAGGGAGGTCTTCCGAAAAATAGAAGTTTTGACCTAGTATAAATCCTATAAGTGTTTCAGTGATTGGTGCTATAAAAATTCCTAAACCTAGGATGAGTAAAAAAGAAATAAGAGCAAGTCTATATTCTTTTCTAAAGAAGGTGTTAAACATAGGCTTAGGTTTTTCTTTTCTTTTTTTTCGCAGCAGGAAACAACACGTTGTTCAAAATAAGTCTATATCCAGGCGAATTTGGATGAAGGTTTAAATCTGTTGGAGGGTCTCCAACACGATGTTGGTAGTCCTCAGGGTCATGCCCTCCATAAAAAGTCCAAGTTCCTTGACCATGTTCTCCATGGATGTATTTGGCCGTATTTATGACTTTTGATTCTCCCATTATAACTACTTCAGGCTTGATATAGTCTTTCACAAAATCGGTTGTTTGACCATAAAAGTTCTTGATTACACGTTCGTGAGACTGTGTTAACATTGTAGGAATAACATCCCATTTAGCTGAAAAATCAAATAAAACAAATACATCTTCTTTCTCTGGAATTTTGCGGTGTCGATCTGTACCATCAATCGTAGAGTATTCATATTCCAACGGATTTTCTTTGATTTCAAAATTGTGAAATGCTAATGTGTTGTCGAAGTCTAACTTAGCTTTGTAATTAGGGTCCATCGGATCTCCGTCGTACATATGTTCGGCTATGTCTGTTTTATGTGCAGCTAAGGCTATGTCAAAGCTATCTGTACCACTACACATGGTGAAAAGGAAGCCACCAGCGTAAATATAATTCTTGATGGTTTGAGCTACAGCTAGTTTCATTTGTGAGACCTTTGAAAATCCTAAGCTATTTGCCAACGCTTCCATATCGGCAACTTGTTGTCTATACCAAGGTGCGTTTCGGTAAGCGGCATAAAACTTACCGTATTGTCCTGTAAAATCCTCATGGTGCAAGTGCAGCCAATCGTATTCAGCGAGTCCTCCAGCTAAAACAATAGA
>SKHH01000267.1 GCA_007117055.1 Lishizhenia sp.
TTGTTATTATTACTACTTGCAGGGATTAAGCAAATATCACATTGTCATATATCTGAGAAGATAAGTAAAGAGTTTGTATCACCAAAAAAAGTGTTATTGCCAAAGTTAATTTATTCATAAGTATAATGGGTTAATATTTAACTAGTTTTGTATTTAGTATCGGGGTGTCATTTTGTATCAGACTTACAAAATAAACTCCACTTTTCAGCGCATGAAGATTTATTTTTGTAAAACTACTGATTTCTAAGTTTTTTGAAAACACCAACATTCCTGCTAGATTATATACTTCCAGAAAGGAAACTTCATGGTTATTTTCAATGAACAACATATCATGAAAAGGATTGGGATAAATTAATACGGTGGATTTTTGTACATCGTTCAATTCCAACGTCGGAATTTCATAATAATGGGAAAATGAAAGTCGGTAAGTGAAAATAGAATCGTTATTGAACATGTAATAATGACCGAAGTCATTTTTTTCTAATACCAATTTACTAGCGACTAATTCTTCGGTAGTTTCATTCTCCAGCATAGACGACATAAAAGTAGGGCAACAACCCCAATGCCAATCAGAAAAAACACTGCCCCAGTGCAATGCGCTAGCTATATTGCACGAATCGCTAAAAACATCCCCATCCCAAGAAATAGTAATCGGAAAATTAATAGCATATACATTAAATAGAAGGTCGAAATGCATGGCGCTACTGTTAGTACATATTTTTTCGACAATTTGTTTCTTACTGTAATAGATAGGATTATTTGTTGAACTAGGATTTGGTAAAATATTTTCACTAGCCCTCACCTCAAAAACACTGTCCCAAGGTTCATTAGAAATATCCACTTCACCAAATTGTTCGTCTAAAAACTGTGTGCCATCCTCATCATACCCCAAAATCAACGAGTCTTTATTTCCTACTGCATCTTCAAAGTAGAGGGTAAAGGAAAACTCTTCTTGGGAGAAAGAACTCCAACTCACAAAGAGCAATATAAATGTAAATAATAGCTGTTTCATAAGTTTATATTATTAATTCAACTTCTAGTAAACATAGCGCTTGTAAAATATGAAATATTCATAAGAAATCTGAGGTGTTTTATAACAAGCAATTCTATTTCATCAAATATAATGGTTCTATTTTTGATAAAAAAAACAAATGGATCAAAAACCATTAAGCCATTAAGGTTCATTAAGAAAAAATCACTTCATTTCCTTCATTCCTTCATGGTTACAAAAACAAATGGTCGAAAAACCATTAAGCCATTAAGGTTCATTAAGAAAAAAACCCTTAATTTCCTTCATTCCTTCATGGTTACAAAAACAAATGGTTGAAGAACCATTAAGCCATTAAGAATCATTAAGAAAAACCCCCTTAATTTCCTTAATTCCTTCATGGTTCAAGAACAAATGGTAAAAAGTAAGAACCATTCTCAAAAACATTTCATTCATGTGGTTCTATATTTTTATTATTTTTACCACAGTAAATGAAACACAATGGCATTAGATAAAGAAGGAATTGCGAAGCGAATTGCACAAGAATTGCGGGATGGTTGGTATGTCAACTTAGGTATTGGAATACCAACATTAGTGGCAAATTATATACCAGATGGAATTGAGGTAGAGTTTCAATCCGAAAATGGCATTTTAGGAATGGGCGCTTTTCCTTTTGAGGGAGAAGAAGATGCAGACCTTATAAATGCAGGAAAGCAAACAATTACAGCGCGCAAAGGGGCTGTTTATTTTGACTCAGCTACTTCTTTTGGTATGATTCGTGGGCAACACGTTCAATTGACGGTACTTGGAGCCATGGAAGTCGCTCAAAATGGAGACATCGCCAATTGGAAAATCCCAGGAAAAATGGTAAAAGGAATGGGAGGAGCTATGGATTTAGTGGCTTCTGCAGAAAACATTATCGTAGCGATGATGCATGTCAACAAAAAAGGGCAATCCAAGCTATTAAAGAAGTGTTCTTTGCCATTAACAGGTGTGGGATGTGTTAAAAAAGTAGTCACCGAATTGGCTGTTTTAGAAATTAAAGATAATAAGTTTCACCTAGTAGAACGAGCGCCTGGTGTGAGTGTAGAAGAAATCAAAGCCGCTACAGCAGGAGATCTTGTAGTTCCTGACCATGTACCAGAGATGAATATCTAATGACAGAATTCAAAAAATTATCTATTCTTATTCCTGCTTATAACGAGGAGGCTACAATTTTATCGATTTTAGAAAAAGTGAAAGCGGTAGAACTTACGAATGATATTCAAAAAGAAATCGTTATTGTTAATGATTGTTCCAAGGATAAAACCGTTGAAAAAGTAGAGGAGTTTATGACGCGGTATCCAGACTTGGATGTTAAACTTTTTTCTCAATCCTATAACCAAGGAAAAGGAGCAGCAATAAATCGCGCGATTCAAGAATGTACAGGCGATTATTTGATTGTTCAAGATGCTGACCTTGAATATGATCCAGATGAGTATAATTTGTTGTTAAAGCCCGTTTTTATGGATAATGCTGACGTTGTGTATGGTTCTCGTTTTATGGGGCATCATCCGCATCGTATTTTGTTCTTTTGGCACTCCATAGGAAATAAATTTTTGACTTTTTTAAGCAATATGATGAACAACTTAAACCTAACAGACATGGAGACGTGTTATAAGTTGGTTCGTTCTTCCATTGCAAAAGAAATACAAATCAAAGAAAAACGATTTGGAATAGAACCAGAGATCACTGCTAAGTTGGCAAAAATTCCTCGTATTCGAATTTATGAAGTAGGAATATCTTATTATGGTCGCACCTATGAAGAAGGTAAAAAAATCGGTTGGAAAGATGGATTTAGAGCTATATGGTGTATTTTTAAGTATCGTTTCACCAATTAGGCTCGTACTAGATGACTGAAATTAGGACATAAAAAAAGCCACAACTAAAATCGTGGCTTACTTTACGGTTTTTTGTTTGAATTTATAATTGTGCAATATCATCTTGTTCTAGTTGAGTAGAAGCATCGCTGTATGCATCACAATGAGCTCTTGATGAACCACAAGAGGTAGTAATAGCAAGGAAAAATAAACCCAAAAGTGCGCCAAAAATAATTTTTTTCATGTTGTTGTGTTATTTTGTTTGAGTGTTGTTACGTCAAATATATAGAAAAGTTCTATAAATTTAAGATTTTTTTGAAATTAATTTAGCTTTTCCTCGTATAAATAAGCATAGGGAATTTAATTTATAGAGTGTTTATGCGCTTTCCAATACTTTTAATTATCTTTTGGTGTGTGTTCTTATCCTTTGGTCAAGAAGAGCGCGTAATACGATTTTCGGGAGAACATACCATCAAAAAACTAGAAAATAAAAAAGTAAAGAACAAAGAAAAGCTTGAGGCTTATTTAGAACGAGAAAAACAAAAAAAAATTCGCAAAGGATATGTATTAAGTACAATAGATTCTATTCAATGGCATGATAATACAGCAGATGTATATTTTTACTTAGGTCCTAAATTCGAATCCATCACTATAGAAATTGATCCTGATGACCGTTTCTTAATTCGAAAAGTCCCACGAATTTCTGAAAAATACCTGCGTAACATTCCATTTTCTCCTAGAGATGTATCTTTACTTCTATCTGGTATTATGGATCATTTGCAAAA
>SKHH01000103.1 GCA_007117055.1 Lishizhenia sp.
CAAGGTCGTTCTAGCCAACAAAAATATTCGCTTCAGATCAATAATATAGAATATGCAAACGCCCCAAAGTTGGATGAACGTTTTATTGAAAAATATGGTATAGAGATCCCCAATGAATTTTCCTATCAACTCAAACACATATCTGAGAGAGGTCAAGGAAAGCTTTCAATTAGTTTTATTCCTTATGTAAAGTTGGGAAATACTATTCGTAGAATTACATCGATATCTTACACCTTGTCAAGTGCTGAAGTTGTTCCTATGAAGACAGGGCACGTTTTTGCCGATAATTCTGTGTTGGCTCCTGGCTCAGGAGATTGGTACCGTATTCGTTTGGATCGCAATGGGGTTTACCGCCTTAGTTATGATTTTTTAAGTGAAGTAGGAATTGATGTTGATAATGTAAACCCGCAACACATAAATATTTATGGAAATGGATTTGGTCGATTGCCAGAGAATAATAGTGAATATCGTCCGGATGATTTATTAAAAAATGCGATTTTTGTTCAAGGTGAAGCGGATGGTTCTTTTGATGCACAAGATTTTATTTTGTTTTATGGGCGAGGACCAAATAAATGGATGGATCAGGGTTCCGCTGGTTTTAGAAGAAATCTAAATATATATGCGCAACATTCCGATTACTTCATAAATGTCAACCCTAACGCTTCTCCTAAGCGCATTCAAAATGTACCTTTATCTAATCAATCGCCTACTCACGAGGTGACAGATTATAATTCATTTACCATTCATGAGCGAGAGTTGGTCAACCTGATTAAAGGTGGGCAGCGCTGGTATGGAGAGCTTTTTGACGCAGAATTAACGCAAACGTTTGATTTCTCACTTCCGAATTTGAATACATCTGAACCAGTTATTGTTAGAAGCTTTATGGCTTGCGCTAGAGGTAGTGTATCAGGAACAAATTACGAGATAACGCATAATAATAGTTTAATAGGTAGTGCAAATTTTAATCCTGCTGCAACAGATAGTTATTCCCGAACAGGTTTTACTTCATTGCCCGGATCATTTGCACCTAGTTCAGGGACTTTTCAATTGCAAGTAAAATTTAATAGATCGAACCCAGCGGACTATGCTTACTTGGATTACATAGAGATAAATGCTAGAAGCTTTCTACGTTTTTCAGGAAATCAATTTGAATTTAGAGATAAACAGTCCGTTGGTTCGGGAAATGTAAGTAATTTTCGTATTGAAAACTTTCCGAATAATGCAAGTGTTTGGGAAGTTACGGATTTAGCCAACCCTAGAATAGTTAATGGACAGCTTTCTGGGGGAGAGTACAGCTTTAACCTCCCCACAGATAGTCTCCGCTCATTTGTTGCTTTTAGAAATGCTAATTTTTTGACACCTTCATTTGTGGGGAGAGTTCAACATCAAAATTTGCATGCATTAGAACAAGCAGATTATTTAATTGTAACAAATGAATTATTTTTAAACCAAGCAAACCGCTTAGCGCAATTACACGAAGGTCAAGGACTATCCTGTCATGTTCTAGAGTTGCAAGATATATATAACGAGTTTTCAGGAGGGACACAAGATCCCACAGCGATTAAGTTTTTTGCCAAAATGTTTTTTGATCGAGCTGATGGGAATGAAGACTTGGTGCCTAAGTATTTATGCTTGTTTGGTGATGGAACTTACGACCCGTTAGATAGAGTAGATGGGAATAACTATATGTGCCCTGTATATCATACATTGAATTCAGAAAGTTATATCGCGACTTTGGTATCAGATGATTATTTTGGTTTTTTAGATGAAGAAGAAGCCTTTTCACCAGATGATATTTTAGATATTTCAGTAGGTAGATTACTGGCTACCACTCCACAACATGCCGTTGATTTGGTGAATAAGATAGAACATTATATGAAAAATGGATCTAATTTATATTCTTCTTCTGGATTGCTTTGTGGGGAGGACGGGTTTATCAGTACTCAAGGAGATTGGCGATTAAGGTATACCTTAATTGGCGATAATGGTGATGACGGCTATTTTCTAATTAATGATTTGGAACCAGCATATGATTATGTTCGTGCTAATCATCCAGATATGAACCCGAATAAAATATATCTAGATGCATTTCAACAAATAAGTACCGCTGGAGGACAGCGTTTTCCGGATGTGAATCGCGAAATTAATCGCAGCGTAGATGCAGGAACATTATTAATGTGTTACGTAGGGCACGGTGGTGTTCGCGGAGCTGCTCAAGAAAGAGTAATTACAATCGGACAAATCAACGATTGGACAAATATTGCACGATTGACGTTATTTGTTTCGGCGACTTGTGAGTTTGCAAGAATAGATGATCCTGGATTTGTATCTGCTGGGGAGTGGATGGCTTTGAACCCAACAGGAGGAGCAATCGCTTTGATGACTACAACAAGAGCCGTATTTTTTTCTACAAATTCTGTAACAACAGCCCGTTTTTTCGAGAATGTTTTTAAACTAGACGAACAGCAAAAGCCACGAACTTTTGGAGATATTATTACAGATACAAAAAATGCTATTCCGGGTGGCTCGAATAATAAACGAAGTTTTATGCTTTTGGGTGATCCAGCGCTTCGAATTGCTCTGCCTTATGAAAAAGTAGTTTTAGATAGTGTGAATGGAGTAGCTATTAATCAAGAAATGGATACGTTGAGGGCTTTATCCAGAGCTAGATTTACGGGACACTTGGAGGATCAGTTTGGAAATACATTAAATGGTTTTAACGGTATAATGCAACCTTCTGTTTTTGATAAGCCACAGCAAGAATCAACATTACAGCAAACGTCTGATTCTCCATTAGTGGAGTTTGAGCAACAAAAAAATGTGTTATACAGAGGAAACGTATCTGTGAATAACGGTAAGTTTGATTTTGACTTTATAGTTCCAAGGGATATTGACTTTTCGTTTGGAAGAGGAAAGGGTAGTTTTTATGCATTTAATGATGCGGATAAAACAGCAGGAGGCTCAAGTGATGAATTAATTATTGGCGGCATTGATACAACAGGTTTAGATGATAATGTTGGTCCTGAAATAGAGTTGTTTTTAAACGATGAATCGTTTGTAAACGGAGGCATAACTAACGAAACTCCGATATTAATCGCTCGATTATTTGACGAAAGTGGAATAAATACGGTAGGTACAGGTATTGGTCACGATATCACTGCTATTTTGAATCAAGAAACGAGTAATGCAAAAGTACTCAATGAGTATTATGAATCTGATTTAGATACTTATCAGAGTGGATCTTTGCGTTATCAAATGGAGCCTTTAGAACCAGGATTACATACCTTAACATTCAAGGCTTGGGATGTCAATAATAATTCTTCAGAGGTTACTATTGAGTTCAATGTGCAGGAGTCTCAAGAAATAGCACTTAATCACGTTCTAAATTATCCTAATCCATTTACTACTCATACCACATTTATGTTTGAACACAATCAGGTTTGTGCTGCTTTAGAAACAAAAATTGAAATTTATACGGTCACAGGTCGATTAGTAAAAACAATCATAGAAGATGTAAATACACAAGGGTTTAGAGTAGAAGGAATCGCTTGGGATGGAAGAGATGAATTTGGAGATCAATTGGCGAAAGGTGTTTATGTGTACCGATTGATGGTAAGAAATCCAGATGG
>SKHH01000109.1 GCA_007117055.1 Lishizhenia sp.
AAATAATGAAAATAGCGTTTGCGAATTTTAGTTTTGTTATTTTTAACTGGTAAATCTAGATATGTGTTTTTCCGAAAAGATTGACAAGACTCACTTAAAGGACAGGTTTCGCATTTTGGTTGCTTTGGCGTACAAACTAAAGCTCCTATTTCCATAATAGCCTGATTATGCTCAGCTGGATGTTTGGAATCGATTAATGCGTTAGCATATGCCTGAAAAACTTTTTTTCCTTGACTAGTATCTATAGGAGTATCGTCATTAAAATAGCGAGCTAAAACACGATATACATTTCCATCCACAACTGCATTTGGAAGCTCGAAGGCAAAAGAAGCTATTGCAGCAGCCGTGTAATCACCAACTCCTTTTAATGCTCTGATTTGATCATAATTGTGGGGGAATATTCCATTGTGTTTATTTACAACTTGTTTGGCTGCATAATGTAGATTTCTGGCACGCGAATAATATCCTAATCCTTGCCAAAGTTTTAGAACCTCCTGTTCGTCCGCTTTTGCTAAATCTTCTACAGTAGGATATTGATGTGTGAATTTTATGTAGTAATTTAAACCCTGATTTACTCTAGTTTGTTGCAGTATAATTTCAGATAACCAAATGAAATAAGGGTTTTTTGTATCACGCCAAGGAAGATCTCGACTATTTTGTCGAAACCAAATACGTATTAATAGAGAGAAATCACTCATTGGGGTAAATTTTTTATGTTTGCCTAACAAATGACAAAGCTATAATGTTTTCTTAACTATCTTTGTCCTTGAAAATCACATTGTTGTTAAATTAAATTTTTTAAACATGACAAAAGCAGATATCGTAGCTTCTATTTCAGAAGAAACTGGTTTGGAAAGAAACGAAGTTCAACAAGTAGTTGAAACATTTATGAGTACAGTTAAAGGTTCCTTATCTAAAGGAAATAATGTTTACTTAAGAGGATTTGGTTCTTTTATAGTAAAAGAAAGAGCAGAGAAAACAGGTCGTAACATCTCAAAGAATACTACGATTATCATACCGGCTCATAATATTCCTGCGTTTAAACCAGCAAAAACGTTCGTAGAGGAAGTAAAAACAAATGTAAAAGTGAAATAATTTCAAAGCTTCTTTGAAACTATAAAACTTTAATATATCTTTGCACTCCTGTTTTTCGGGAGTGCTTTTTTTTGAAGCAAATTTGATTTGAATATTAATACTTAAAAATATATAGTTATGCCAAGTGGTAAGAAAAGAAAGAGACATAAGATGGCGACGCATAAAAGAAAAAAGCGTCTTAGAAAGAATCGTCATAAGAAAAAGAAATAATTTTCTTTACAAAATCAGTTAGGTGAATTAACTTAGTGACTAAATCTCGCTAAGTTATTCGCATTTAATCACATTTAAAATAAGCTTTCGTGAATTACGAATTAGTAGTTGACTCCCGCGATGGGAGTGTTTGGCTTGCGCTACTTAAAGATGGAAAGCTTATTGAGTTGCACGAAGAAAGAGGGAAAACAGATTACGCAGTGGGTGATATCTATCACGGTAAAGTGCGTAAAGTCGTTCCTAGTTTAAATGCTTGCTTCGTTGATGTAGGATACGAAAAAGATGCTTTTTTGCATTACTTAGATCTAGGTCCTCAGTTTCAATCGCTCAATAAGTTCGCTAATCATACACTGCAAGGCAAACAAAATGTTGCTGACTTATTATATTTTAAAGGCGAAGAAGATATTCCAAAGGATGGTAAAATTACCGATGTTGTTTCTTCTTCTCAGCATATTCTTGTACAGGTAGCAAAAGAACCTATCTCTAGTAAAGGTCCGCGGTTGAGTGCAGAAGTCACTTTAGCAGGGCGTTATTTGGTGTTGGTCCCGTTTTCAGAAAAAATTTCAATTTCCCAAAAAATTAAAGAGCCAGAAGAACGCGATAGATTGAGAGATTTGATGCGTGATTTGAAACCCAAAAATTTTGGGGTAATCATACGGACGGTTGCAAAAGGAAAGAAAATCGAAGAACTTGACCATGATTTAAGGACGCTTCTAGATAAGTGGAAGAAAATGCATGGTAATCTTAAAGATTCTGCTCCGCCAAGGAGAGTTCTTGGAGAAATTAATAAAGCTTCCTCGTTGTTAAGGGATTTGCTTAATGGTGATTTTACTAAAATCCATGTTAATGATGAGACGCTTTTTGATCAAATGAAGTCTTATGTGGCCTCAATTGCTCCCGATCGAGAAAAGATTGTTAAACACTATACAGGTAAGCTAGATATTTTTGAGAAGTTTGGAATTAACAAACAAATCAAAGCGCTTTTTGGTAAAAAAGTACCTATGCCAAGTGGCGGTTATCTCATTATTGAGCATACCGAAGCGATGCATGTCGTTGATGTAAATAGTGGAAATCGCAAGGATGCTGATGGTCAAGAAAGTAATGCCTTAGCAACGAATCTAGAGGCTGCGGAAGAACTTGCTCGTGTGTTACAATTGCGTGATATGGGTGGAATAGTTGCTGTCGATTTTATTGATATGCATGAAAAAGAAAATAATAAAATCCTTTTTGAAAAAATGAAGGAGTTTATGAAGTCTGATCGTGCAAAGCATAATATTTTACCTCCGTCTCGCTTTGGGGTAGTGGAGATCACCAGGCAACGTGTTCGACCAGAAACTGAAATTAAAACTTCTGAAAAATGCCCAGTGTGCAATGGAACCGGTGAGGTTACTGCAAGTATTTTATTCGCTGATGAAATTGAGAATAATTTGGCTTATTTGTTAGAGGATAGAAAAGAGAAGTATGTGGAGCTTCATGTGCATCCTTATCTCGAATCATTTTTCAAAAAAGGAGTGCTCTCTAGGCAAATGAAGTGGTGGCTGAAATATAAAAAGTGGGTGCCTGTTAAGGGGATCACTGAGCATCACTTCTTGGAGTATTCATTTAAAGATAAAAATAAAGAGGAAATTGTGCTCTGATGATGCATTCGGAGCGCAAATATTCTTTCTTGAAAGCAAAAGAAAAGATTGAAGCGTGGTGCGCGTACCAAGATCGCTGTCATTATGACGTAAATTTGAAATTAATTTCTTTTGGACTTGATGAGGAAGATAGGTCGCGGTTGATAAGTCATTTAATTTCTTATGATTTTTTAAATGAACAACGCTTTGCTGATGCTTTTGTGTCTGGAAAAGTGCGGATTAAAAAGTGGGGGAGGGTTAAAATTAAACAGCATCTAAAGGCTAAACAGGTTCCTGATCGCTGCGTTTCAGAGGCGATGAAAAATGTTGATATGGACGAGTATCTGAATAACCTAAAGTCACTTGCTCAGAAAAAAAGCGCACTGATTAAAGATACGGGATACCTCAAAAAACAAAAGATAGCTCAGTTTTTGTACGGAAAAGGTTATGAATCTGATCTTATTCAGGATGTTCTTAAGGAAATACTAAATGATTGATTTATTTAATTCCCAGCAAAAAGTACAATAAAATCTTTCGGGGGCGAAGTTGGTCGCATGGTTGTTTTAGAAACAAACACGAGGGTAGTTGTTGCTTCAGCAACTTTTATATCCCCTTCTTTATAAATCGCATAGTCAAATGTTATGCGTGCACCTTCTATTTTTGAGATGATGGTTTCAATAGTTAGTAGGTCATCGTACATAGCAGGTTTGATATAATTAACAGAATAGTTTCTGACTGGAAGCATAATGCCAGACTCTTCTAGTTTTTTATACGAAAACCCTAACTCTCTCAAAGCTTCAACTCTTCCAACTTCAAAAAATTGAGCGTAATTTCCATAATAACAATATCCCATTTGATCTGTTTCTCCGTATCGAACACGCAGTGAAGTTTTATGTGTATACATGTGACTATTTTGTACAAAAATATTAATTTAAAATACGCTTTTCAACATTGTTTGGTGGGAATATTTTTTTAATTTTGAATCAACAGAAAAAAGTTTTAAAGCTCAATTTTGTATGCATCCCTTACTACAGCTTATGTTTTCGTAAAAACCACTTTTAGGAAGTAAAACTTTTCAAAAAGTCAATAGCAAAATCATTTTTTTTTTAATTTTTTTATGTAAATATTTGTCTCATCAATTGGAAACAGAGATTCAACCAAAGCTTAACATGAATACTGTTCGGTCAACGTATTAAACAACATTGTTAATTATTATAAATGAGTGATTTACATAAAGAGAAATGGGAGGCATGTTTAAAAGTGATAAAGGATAATATTTCCTTACAGGCTTTTAAAACATGGTTTTCACCGATAGTTCCAGTGAAAATTGAAGGTGATAATTTGACGATTCAAGTTCCGTCTCACTTTTTTTATGAATGGTTAGAAGAACACTACATTGGATTGTTGAAAAAAGTTATTAAAAAAGAGCTTGGGCCTAATGGAAGGCTGGAGTATA
Organism: Lishizhenia sp.; assembly: GCA_007117055.1. GTDB lineage: Bacteria > Bacteroidota > Bacteroidia > Flavobacteriales_D > Crocinitomicaceae > CSBr16-161. The sequence continues at coordinate 4,378 of SKHH01000109.1, forward strand.
GTATAGTTATGGAAAATAACACTTCCAACTCTACTCCATATACGGTGAAATTGCCAGCCTCAAATCTTTCGTCTGTAAAAAATGCTCCAGTGAATGTGCCTTTGACATCCAATGAATCTCAGATTAGAAACCCTTTTATTATTCCAGGGTTGAAAAAGGTGAATGTTGAGTCGAATTTGAATCCTGCATATTCCTTCGAAAACTTTGTGGAGGGCGATTGTAATAGATTAGCACGTTCAGCAGGTTTTGCTGTAGCAAACAAGCCAGGCGGGACTGCATTTAACCCATTGTTGATTTATGGTGGAGTTGGTTTAGGTAAAACCCACTTAGCGCATGCTATTGGAATTGGAATAAAAAATCAATTTCCAAATAAGACGGTTTTGTATGTAGGTTCTGAAAAATTTGCACACCAGTTCATTGATGCTATTCAAAATGGCACAACCAATGACTTCATTCACTTTTATCAAATGATGGATGTGTTGATTATTGACGATGTACAGTTCTTCTCAGGTAAAGAGAAAACACAAGATGTATTCTTTCATATTTTCAACCATTTACACCAAAATGGAAAGCAAATTATCTTGACCTCAGACAAGCCTCCTGTTGAGATGCAAAATATGGAGCAAAGGTTGTTAAGTCGATTTAAGTGGGGACTATCTGCGGATCTACAGGCACCAGATTTAGAAACTCGAATTGCTATATTGGAAAAGAAAATGTATGGTAATGGTATCGATTTGCCAAGAGAAGTGGTGGAGTATTTGGCTTATAGTATTAATACGAATATCCGTGAAATGGAAGGGGCATTGACCTCTTTAATTGCGCAAGCATCATTGAATAAAAAAGCTATCACATTGGATTTGGCGCGACAGATGATTGATAAGTTTGTTAAGAATACAGCGAGAGAGGTTTCCATTGAATACATTCAAAAAGTGGTTTGTGATTACTTTGATTTGGAGATTGAGATTTTAAAGTCTAAAACACGTAAAAGAGAGGTTGTGCAAGCGAGACAAATTGCGATGTTCTTTTCTAAAAAGATGACAAAATCTTCGTTGGCTAACATTGGTGCTCATTGCGGTGGTAAAGATCACGCAACAGTCTTACATGCTTGCAGAACAGTGAGTAACCTGTCCGATACAGACAAACAATTTAAAATATATTTAAGCGACCTTGAGAAGAGGCTTTCAATGCAGTAAACGGAGGTGCAGATTTATTAAAATTAGTTGTTTTTATTTCATATGTTTAAAATTGTTTTAGCACTTGTGTATAACTTTTCTAAATCTTTTCTCATAAAAGTGATATTTTTCTTTGCTGACTGACAAGAAGTTCCTATTTTTGATGACTAATAGTAAATTAACGTTTCGAAATTAATTATGAAATATCTAATTTTAACCCTATTCTTTGTTGTTGGTACTCATGTGAGTGCTCAAAAACTAGCGTCTAATTTCAATACTTCTAGAAATTGGATGAACAATAAAAAAGAAGTTTACTTCGCAGCAGGTGCAACCCAGTTTTTGGGTGATTTGGGCGGTAGAGACCAGGTAGGAACTCAAAAATCTTTAGCCGATATAGATTGGGCTGCTACACGATTTGGTTTTGGCGCAGGATATAGATTCCGCTTCCATCCCTTCTGGGCAACGAGTACCAATTTGTACTTTGGCTTGCTCTCAGGTGATGATGCGCATACAAACGAGCTAATCCGAAATAGTAGAAACTTACATTTTAGATCGCAACTCATTGAATTAAGTCAGCGCATTGAGTTTATCTTATTTGCTAATGAGCAGGTAGGTGCAAGATATAGTTTGAAAGGAGTAAAGGGTATGCGGTCAAAAGCTGATCAAATATATTTATTCACAGGAATCGGTGGTTTCTTTTTCAATCCTCAAATGAGAATTGATGGAGATTGGACAAATCTTCATCCTTTAAAAACGGAAGGTCAAGGTTTACCAGGAGGGCCAGACGAATACTCTCGTTTTAGTGCTTCTATACCAATGGGAATTGGTTTTAAAGTTGCGCTTCGTGGTGAATGGAGAATTGGAATGGAGGTTTCATACCATTTGACGTTTACAGACTACATTGATGATGTGAGTGGTAATTACTACGATAGAGATTATTTGATGGAAAATATCGGTCCAGAGTCGGCTTATGCTTCTAATCCAGCAAAAGCTAATCATAATTGGTTTGATAGAGGTCAGCAAAGAGGTAATCCGGATGATAACGATACGTATTTCTTAGCGAATATTGTGCTTACAAGAAATCTTGGTAAGAAAATGCCAAGAGGTCCAAAGTGGAGAGGTCGTCCAAAATACTAGTCATAAAAATATTATTTAGTTCAAGCCATCAATTTTATTGATGGCTTTTTTATGGTACGGTCATCTTTTGTGATGTCGTTGTACTTTCAATTTGTTAAATATAATTCTTTTAATATTTAGATATGTATCAAGTCGTTAAAACTATATTATTCTGGATGGATCCAGAAAAAGCACATAATTTTACCTTCAAAATAATTCGGTTAGTGCTTCGTATTCCAGGAGTGAAAAATATATGGCGTTCAGTTTATGTTGTAGAACATAAGTCATTAGAAAGAGAAGTGTTTGGTATATCATTTCCAAACCCCGTTGGATTAGCTGCTGGATTTGATAAAGATGCAAAATTGTATAATGAACTGGAATATTGTGGCTTTGGATTTATCGAAGTTGGAACAGTTACTCCTTTACCACAGGAGGGTAATCCTAAAAAACGGCTTTTTCGACTCATTGCTGATCAAGGAATTCTCAATAGAATGGGGTTCAATAATGGTGGTGTCGAACCTATGATTGAGCGTCTCAAATCTCGAAACACCAAGGTGGTTATTGGTGGTAATATCGGTAAGAATAAAGCAACTCCAAACGATAAAGCTGCTGAAGATTATGAAATTTGTTTTGAAGCCTTACACCCTTATGTTGATTATTTTGTCGTAAATGTGAGTTCGCCTAATACGCCTAACTTACGAGAACTTCAGGATAAAGAACCGTTAACGAAACTATTGTCTTTGTTGGTGAAATTAAATCATAAAAAGACTAAACAATTACCTATTCTACTTAAAATTGCTCCTGATTTAACAGATTCGCAATTGGATGATATTATTTCTATAGTGAAAGATACATCCATCGATGGGATAATAGCTACAAATACTACCGTTTCTCGGGATGGTTTGAAAACCCTCCATGTGGATGATTTAGGCCCCGGTGGAGTTTCTGGAAAACCACTTACAAAAAGATCAACAGAGGTGATCAAATATTTACACGAAAAATCGAACGGCGCTTTTCCTATTATTGGTGTAGGAGGTATTCATTCAGCAAAAGATGCTATAGAGAAACTAAATGCAGGAGCTTCTTTAGTTCAAGTATATACAGGCTTCATTTATGAGGGACCAAAACTAATTAGTCGAATTAATAAAGCATTAATTCGGAAATAAAAAAAAACGGTGGAGCATCACCGTTTTTTTTGTAAAGACTTTTTTCTTTATTATGGACTCACTAAATTAATGCTAAACTGTACGTATGGTACGCCTGCTACATTATTTTCCTGAACATATGGAATGTCTCTAAAAAATCCTCTAAAAAACTCTCCACTATCTATATCATTTCGATAGTTAATAGCATAGCCGGCTTGAGCAGAAATCCAGATAAAATCAGAAAGTGCATGTTCAAACTTTAAATTCAAACGGATTTCTGAACGTCTCAATTCTAATTTAGTATTATCATAGTTTTCAATGTTAGCCATACTTGGTTCATCGTTTTGAGGAAACCCTAAGTCCCACCTTTGACCGCTTAAATGATAACTTGTACCTTCTAAGTCAAATCCAGCGAGAAGTAAATTTCGTGAGTTAAAACGATACCTAAAGTGTCCTCTTGCGGGTAATAATGCTTCAATTCCCCATTTTTCATTTTCAGCAGTATAATTATACATTATGATTGGGAAGTAGTTTACTTCACCCGCTCGGTAGGACTGAGTTGCCCCAAATCCAAATTGAAAACGTTCATGAAATTTCCAGCCAAATACACCTAGCCAAGTGTGCTTAATAAAGGATAGCGATTGCATGTTTTGTAAATTATAATCCCCACTATACTCAGCCATATAATATCCTAATAAATAATGAGTTTCATTCAATGGTTTAAAAATAGTAGTGTTGATTCCAGCAGTACGAATATCACTGTATAATCCTCTATGAAGTGGGTTTTGAAGTTGAATGGTTTCAAAATTATAACGTGCCTCTGCATAGTTTGCACCGATATTTATCAATATTTTTCGATTGGATAAAACCGGCAAATTGGCACTTAATCGTAACCCATGATAGTGCTGTGCTCTTTGTGTTTCTCCAGGAATAACATCCCCAATTGAACCAGCTTCTATGTCATGCGGTAAAGCGAAATCATACCCTAAAGATACTAGTTTTTGAGGACTTCCTCCTCGCACTTTTACGGTATTGTATCGTTTAATTACTTCATCTGTTCCATAATCATCATACATGCTGTAATCTTCATCGTCGTCATCTTCTTCTTCTTGAGCAATAGAGTTTAACGACATAATAGGAATCAGTAGAAGCAGCAACCAAAAATTTAATGTTTTCATAGTTTTACTAATTAGTTTTTCAATCAATGTTTCATAATTAATGGTAAATATAATTAAATGTTTGATAAATAATACAACTTCATTTTTTCAATAAATGATTTGTAGTTTAGGAGAGAAAGGACTTTAACAACTATTAGTATCAATTTTTTGTCTTACAGTGTGTATTATTTAATTTTGGTAACATATTTGATAATATGTTATTAAATTGATTAAATGAGTTCTATGTCCAAAACTATTTCTGTGTGGCTGTTATTTGCTGTAACACCTTTTTTGTTGTTAGGGCAACGGGAATTTTCCGATACTCTATTGTCAAAAAACGACTCAATTTATGAAGATTCTTCCATTTTTATCGTTCAGGAGTATGATGAATTTAATTTACCGAGGAACTATCATTTTGAATACCGCATGGCTTTAAAACGCGCAAGGAAGGTCTATCCACTTGCACTATATGCAGCACAGGTTATTGATTCTCTGGAGTTAGAGTTAAGCGAATTAGATAAAAAGAGGCATCAAAAAAAAGCAGCAAGAAATAGGCATAAATCATTAAAAGAGGATTTTAAATATCTTCTTAAAGAGTTATATATATCCGAAGGTGTAGTATTGTCTAAATTGATTTATCGAGAAACAGGAATGACCGTACGTGAAATTATTGAAAGATACAAAAGTAGTGCGCAAGCATCTTTGTATTCGGGATTAGCAGGTATGTTTGACCAAGATTTAGATGCTACGTACGATCCTGAGGGTGAGGATTTCGTTTTAGAATGCGTTATCAGGGATATGCTTTCTGGAAAAGTACACTTTGATCCTACTTTTGAAATTGTGGATAAAGAACACTATAAAGCAGATCGTAAAGCTTACAAAAAAAGGGTAAAAGAGAATAAAAAGAAATTAAGAAAAGAAAAGAAGAAGAAAGAATGAGTTTTATTTTAAGCCAACAAATCGAATAACTGCTGCTATTCCACTGTGGTATTTTCCTTCTTTAAGTTCGATTGTTTTTTCTTCGCAAGAACAAATTTCTGTAAATTGGAAATCATCAGAAATCATTTCAATAGAGTAAAGCATTTCTTCATTTTTTGGGCCACCAGAGTTATAATTGAGTTGCTTTTTTTCAAAGCCTTCAATAATGAACGTTCCTCCAGGTTTTAAGGATTGAATCAGTTTTTGGTGACTTTCTTTTCTTATTTCTACTGGTAAATGCGCATAAATCATCGCCACCGCATCAAATACTTGTTCTCCTGCTTCAAAATCTTCCATTGTTGAAATTTGGTAATCTATTTTGACTCCGTGTTTTTCAGCCAGTTTTAAAGCAGATTTTTTTGCCTCTTCAGCATAATCGAAGGCTATCACTTCCCAACCTAATTTAGCAGCATAGACTGCGTTTCTGCCTTGTCCTTCCATTGGGAGTAAAAGCTTTCCTGGTGATTTGATTTTTGCTAGTTCTTCTGCAAAAAACACGTTTGGCTCTTCACCATAAGCAAGTTCTTCTTCTGTGTAACGTTCGTTCCAAAATTTTTCCATTTTTTATTTTTTAAATATTTTTATCAGGTTGAAAGCTTTGAGCAGGTGAAATAATGCTGGTAGAATCAATATACTTCCCACAATTAATGCGATTGCTAAATACCTAATAACACTTGGTGGCGCTATATCTGTTAAAATAGAAACACTACCTTTGTTGGTCATTACAAGTTCAGGAAAAGCAGGGTACATCGCTGCGAACAATATAAACATAATTTGTCCGACGGCTAAAGTTCTCGTAAGTATCACCTTTTGATTTTTAATAGCTTTATAAAGTGGAAACAAAAGAATAAACGACAAAGTAAAAAACACAATAGCGACAGGACTTTTGATGGTTGTTAAAATGAATTCATTTCCGTTTATCAATCCAATTGACAACACTGCGCCTCCAAAAACGAATGCTGCAATTAATGCTTTATTTGCCTTATTAGCATAAACTGCCCGAACTTCACCATCAGTTTCTCCAATTAAAAATGTAGCCGCCAAAAAGGCACAAATTGAAGCGTAAAAGAATCCAGTGAAAAGCCCAAATAAATTAAACCAGGGCGCTACATAAGTTTCATAAAAGTCCAAAGGTTCTGTTTGTTCCTCCAGTAAAGGTATTTTTCCATAAATCAATGCTGCAAAGGTCATTCCTATAAAGATAGGTGTAATTAAACTACCCAGGCGAAACAAGCGGTTGTAAATTGTTTGAGATTCATCCTGAATGGCATCATAATGTCTAATTACAAAGGCAACTCCTCTGATGGTTATTCCTACAAGGATTAAAGTCATCGGAATATGCAAGTAGATAGAAACAACATTGAAATATATTGGAAATCCTATCCACAAGACAACCAAAAGAATGATTAACCAGATATGATTGGCTTCCCAAACAGGGCCAATTACTCTATATACCACACCTCTAGATATTTCTTTATTTTTATCGGAGGAAAACAATTCAAGCACTCCTGCACCAAAATCAGCTCCTCCCAATACTACATATAATAATAGTGAGAAAAAAACGAAAAATAATACAATTCCAATTTCCATAATTATGCGTTTTTGTTGATTGATTTTATTTGCCTTTTCATCAAGAAAATTGCTGTAAATGTTAACACACTATAGAGCAATACATACATCAAAAAACTGTACTGTATGCCAGGCATTGGGGTAACGGCTTCACTTGTTTTCATTACACCGTGAATGATCCAAGGTTGCCTTCCTACCTCTGTAACTATCCAGCCTGTTTCGATGGCAATAAAGCCCAAAGGAGTTAGAAATGCAAAAAGTATCCAATACCATGTTTTTTTGGATAATGTAATCTTTTTTAAAGAAATTAAAAATAGTATTCCAGCAAACATTAATAAAGTGCCAATTCCCACCATGATTTGAAAAGAATAATGCACGATCGCAACCGGAGGATGTTCGTCTTTTGGGAAGTCATTTAAACCTTTTACTTCAGCGTTGAAATCACCAAAAGCCAAGAAAGAAAGTGCTTTTGGAATTTCAATTTTATATTTTACCTCTTGAGTTTCTTCGTTAACAATCCCACCTATATAAAGAGGAACACCAGTACCTGTTTCATAATGCGCCTCCATAGCGGCTAATTTTACAGGCTGTCTTTGTGCAACATCTTTTGCAGAAATATCCCCACTAATGGGTTGAAGTATTGCAGCTATCGCTCCAAATGTTAAAGCTATTTTAAATGCTTTTTTGTGAAATTCAATGTTCTTTTTTTTAAGAACTTGATACGCATGAACACCTGCAACACCAAAACCAACCGCAGTAAAAGCAGCTAAAGTCATGTGGAGTGCTTGAGAAAACCAAGCGTCATTAAACAAAGCGGCTACAGGGTCTATATTTGAGTAAACACCATCCACAAAATCAAATCCAGAAGGCGCATTCATCCAGCCATTTGCAGCCACTACTAAAATACCAGAGGATACACCTGAAATACCTATAATTAAACCTGTAAACCAATGAAACTTTTCATTTAATCTATTCCACCCATATAGGTAGAATCCAAGGGCAACTGCTTCTACAAAAAATGCCGCTCCTTCTAAAGAAAACGGCATTCCAATAATGGGGCCAGCGTGTTTCATGAATTCGGGCCAGAGTAAGCCCAATTGAAAAGAAAGTGCTGTACCTGAAACCGCGCCAATTACAAAAAATATGGCTACACCTTTTTGCCAAGCTTTTGTTAGTTTTAAATAAACTTCATCTCGGGTTCTTAACCATTTGCGGTGTGCGGTAATCATAAAGAAGGGCATAACCATACCAACGGCAGCAAAAATGATGTGAAAGCCGAGTATAAAGGCCATCTGCATTCTTGCAAAATCTAAATTTTCCATGTTTTATATTTTTGTGCTTGTATTAAAATCAAACATCTATTCCCTTCATCATTTTATTCCAATATAAATATGGAAGACCATACTTCTTTAACATCCAAAGTCTCCAATGTTCTTTAGAGGAGTCAGAAATGAACATCCACTTTAGTTTTGGATCAGGTGTAAAATTCCCTGCATAATCAAACTCTGCTAAAACCATTTTACCATATTCTGTAACCAACGGACATGAGCTATATCCATCATAATCTTTGTTGCTTGCACCTAAACCTTGACTCAACTTATAAAGATTATCAACTACAATAGGTA
>SKHH01000127.1 GCA_007117055.1 Lishizhenia sp.
ACTGAAACAGAAAAGAAAGTTAGGTTTTGGAGATATTCTGATGGTTTTTTAAGAGATTAATAAGAATTCCCTCCTTCTCAAAATATATCCATCACCAATCCCGCAGCGAATGTTTGTCCCAACTCCGTTACTTCGTGTTCGCGGGCGGCAATTTCTTTTTCTTTGATAATGATTGGTTCGAGCGACTTTCTGAGTCTGTATCCAGAGGCTATTTTTTGTACATCTCTAATCGCTCCTTCTCCGTCATTTTCGCAACAAACCACTAATGCAAAAGGTAGGTTTACTTCTTTTTCTCTTGCAGGGTAATAGGTGCGGTCAAAAAAGTCTTTCATTGCTCCGCTCATTGTACCGAAATATTCTGGAGTTAAGATTATTAATCCATCACATTTTAAAATATCTTCCAATGTTGTGTCAAATGCTCGTTGAAAATAAACCGCTACTTGACTTTCTTTTTTTACTCCTTTCAAACAAGCTTTTGCTAATCGCTCCGTGTTACCGCCTTGAGAATGATAAATGAGTAATATTTGCATCGGCTTTCAGAAATTTATTCTACTCAAAAATAATACTTTTTGTTGCTTATTGTAAGAATGAAACTAGATTTAAATTATCTTCGAACTCGAAATGAAGATACTAGGGATTTCTGCTTACTACCATGATTCTGCTGCTGCATTAGTCGAAAACGGTTTTGTAATTGCTGCCTGCCAAGAAGAACGCTTGAGCCGAATTAAACACGATGCGTCTTTTCCAGAAAAATCTATCACGTATTGTTTAGAAGAAGCGGCGCTGAATCTAAGTGATTTGGATGCTATTGTTTTTTACGACAAGCCTTTTTTGAAGTTTGAGCGATTATTAGAAACTTATGTTGCCAATGCACCAAAAGGACTAAAGTCGTTTGTGTCGGCTATGCCTGTTTGGCTTAAAGAAAAGTTGTTTTTAAAGAAAGAACTCAAAAACGCCTTGAAGAAAATAGATGAAAACATCGATTGGAAAAAAACTTCTCTTTTGTTTTCTGAACATCACTTATCACATGGTGCAAGTGCTTTTTATCCATCCAATTTTGAGGAAGCAGCAATCGTCACTATTGATGGTGTTGGTGAATGGGCAACCGCTTCCATCTCCAAAGGCAAAGATTCAGAAATAACGCCGTTAAAAGAAATGCACTACCCCGATTCTTTGGGACTTTTATATTCTGCATTCACCTATTACTTAGGCTTTGATGTTAACAGCGGCGAATACAAAATGATGGGGTTGGCGCCGTATGGAGAAATTGATATAAGTTTGAAAGATGAATTAAAAGAAAAAATCACTCAAAATATTGTTGAACTATTTCTAGATGGTTCAATCAAACTTAACCAAGACTATTTTTCTTATAGTACATCGCTGCGCATGATTTCCGAAAAACGATGGGAGAAGCTTTTCGGAGAAAAACGAAGAAAAAAAGACGCTCCTCTTACTAGGTTTCATTTTTGTATGGCGTTGGCTATTCAAGAAATCACAGAAGAATGCGTCATTAATATGGTGCGCTTCGTAAAAGAGTTAACGGGTGCAACTAAATTGTGTTTAGCTGGTGGGGTAGCATTAAATTGTGTCGCTAATGGCAAAATCGCTGCGACAAAGCTATTTGATGAAATTTTTATTCAACCAGCTGCTGGAGATGCTGGTGGCGCTTTAGGTTCGGCATTAGCTGTTTATCACATGCACTTCAAAAAAGACCGAATCTTAGGAGAAATGATGTTTAATTTCAGTCAATTAGGTCCATCTTTTTCTGATTTATCTATTAAACGAACACTTGCTAGAAACAAGTTAGAATTCGAATACCTTTCGGATAAAGAATTAATCAATAAGATAGTGGACTTGTTGACAAAGAACAAAATTGTTGGTTGGTTTCAAGGTCGAATGGAATTTGGCCCTAGAGCATTAGGAAACCGAAGTATTTTAGGAAATCCTCTTTCTTCTGAAACACAATCACAGCTCAACTTAAAAGTCAAAAAAAGGGAAAGTTTTCGCCCTTTTGCACCGATTATGCTTCAAGAGGAATTTTCAACTTATTTTGGACAAGAGCATACATCACCTTACATGTTGCTCGTTCACAAAATTCTTCCAGAATACCGTTTGTCTTTCAAGCGTCATGGAGAGGACCTCATCAAAACTGTGAATGAATCACGCTCCATATTACCTTCCATCACCCATGTAGATTACAGTGCTCGAATTCAGACAGTCTCCGAAAAAAGCAATGAGAAGCTTTATCATTTGCTGCAAGCATTTAAAAAGCAGACAGGTTTTGGTGTATTGGTAAATACTAGTTTTAATGTAAAAGATGAACCTATTGTCTGCTCGCCAGACGACGCAATCCGTTGCTTTCTTTCAACGGAGATTGATGTCTTGGTGTTGAATAATTTTTTGGTTTGGAAGTAATTGTTAGCGTCTAGAACTGACACTCATAAATAAATCGTAAAGATTTTTAGAAAATTTGACAACGTGAATGATTTGGTTTTTTGCATCGCAATGTTCAGGTTGGTTTCACCAAATCAAAGAAAAGGGAGCTACCAGCACCTGGCGGTGCGTGCTCCCTTCTACTACTCGGTATTTTTCTGTGGCTTTTTTGCGTTTCTGTATTTGGTAAGCCAAGAGAAAATCCACGAGTTACAAACTAAAAAGCGCAATTTAGCAACAGATATACTAAGTGATGCTGCGTCTATTCCATTTTTAGATCACAAAATTGAATATTTATTGGAGTGAATTAATTCAATGAATTTACGTAAATACATTCATTTGTTTCAATAAATTCACGTGAATTCATTGAACTGTTTTTTCGTAACACCACCCTTAGGGACATATAGCTATACGTCCCTACGGATGGTGCATATTGTTATACTTCTCAATTTTCTTTTGAATATGATTTATCCTAAGTTCTGTGAAAAGGTAAAATAGAAACAACACCCCACAAACAGAAAAAGTAATGATTTTATCCCATTTCACATTTCTAAAAAGGGTGACAATACCAATGATCAAAAACAACAGTGTTGCGATGAGGAATATCCAGTTTAGGGTGTGGATTTTGTGCATTTGGTTTTATTAAATTTTGGTTTTGTTTTGTGTTGTAGGGGCGGATGTTGTTTGTAGGGACGTATTTTTTGTTGTAGGGGCGTATTTTTGTTGTAGGGGCGTATTTTTGTTGTAGGGGCGTATTTTTTGTTGTAGGGGCGTATGGCAATACGCCCCTACAACAAAAAACATTATACATTCATCCTACTTCCCATCCAACCATTTCTTAGCATTCACAAACGCTTCCAACCAAGGCGAAACCTCGTCTTTTCGTCCTTCTGTATAATACGCCCAATTCCATGGGAAGATGGAACGCTCTATGTGGGGCATCATCACTAAATGACGACCTGTTTTGTCGCATAACATGGCCGTGTTGTAATCCGAACCATTTGGATTGGCAGGGTAGGCGTTGTATCCGTATTTTCCTACAATGTGGTAGTTTGTTTCTGCTTCTGGTAAATGGAATTTCCCTTCTCCGTGTGAAATCCATACGCCTAATTTTGTGCCGGCTAATGAAGACAACATCACAGAATTGTTTTCTTGAATTTCTACTGAAGTAAATCCGCTTTCG
>SKHH01000166.1 GCA_007117055.1 Lishizhenia sp.
AAAAAAATCCTCATGCAAATAAAATTCCCGATCTACAAATACACCAAAAGCAGCCGCTTTTTTGAAATGATGGATATTGATACCATTCTCGCCAAAGAGCTTATAACAAAGCACGAAGCCGCTTTCGTTGTGTGCTACTATCTGGATATAAGCCACACCACTTATTATAAAAACTACGCGCATATCATAACCAAAATTTATGAGGAAGGCAGTGCGCGGAATGTCCGGCGAATCCAAAAAGATGATGTATTGATTGCATTAGCCAAGCTCACAGAAGAATAATTACAGTAACTATCAATTAGAATAATTACCATGTCAAAACAAGTTGACACGAGGATGTACCCCGTTGATTTTTGGAATTTTTTGTTTCGGAATCACTTTTCGCATGTATGCCAGGAACCGATTGAGCTTAGACACGATTACATTAGAAATGTGCAAAACCCTTGGAACAAAAACCAATACGATCTGATAATTGATTTCGAAAAAGAGTATTGTACCTACTCAACCACAGAACGCGATTACGAAAAAAGCATTTTAGATTTTATTGTAGAAATTAAAGAATACAGTGATGGCGCGGCTAAAGAATTTGTTATATACCACCACGATATTTGGAAAAAAGAACAGGAACTTGAGGATGAAAAAGCATTCTAACGATTTAATAAAAAAAGCGTTTATTGGTACAGAAAAGACGGTACCGATGTACGCATTTTGCTGAATTTCAATATTATTTTTCACTCTATTATTAAGCGCTGGAATGCCGACGAAAGCAAGTGGGAACGGTTTTTCCAGGTACATTTAGAATTTATTAGGGATGGCCAGTATGAAGTAGAAAAAAGCCATGTTTTTACGCTTACACCCGAAGAAACCCACACTGTTAAGGCTTTTTCTAAGGCTATTTGGTATGAAGAATTTTTGATTGTTAATTTTAATACCGACTATCAAATACAGCAGTTTTTTGCTCACCTTAATAACAAAGTATATAAACCGCAGATCGTTACAGAATACGATCATTATGGTTTTATAAGGCACCAGGGGCGCAATTATTATATTGCTGAAAACTGCCTTATAAACATTCCCCAAACACACATAGAACAACTACAATGCATAGCACCAAACGATAAGGGCGCATTCCGGATTGGCCAAAGCGATTTTATAGCCCTCGATAGCAGCGTTAAACCGGCACCCATTATTGAATGTGGCGTAGTAGATGAATACACCGGCAGATACCTTGAATTCGAAGATGATATTTACAGCTTAATTGGAGATAAAAGAAAGCGTTTCAAACCGCTTTTTAGGGATATAGAGGAAAGCCTTAAGCAAATGATTGGCGGTAAAAAATATGAGGAATTCGGGGGGGAAGGCACATTAATATTAGCATTTATATTCTCCTTTCATTTTTTCGATGATATCTATAAAACCTATGCCCACATCATTTATTTGTATCTATATGGACAAGCAAATTCGGGAAAAGGGCGTATGGCACATATTATTTTGTCTTTTTTTGGGATTCCGGGAACCGACAGCCAAACCCAACCTACTATTCGTGCTCTCGAAAACGCCATGAGCTCTCACAGTAAAATACCTACATGGATAGATGAATTTGTACCCGAAACACCGGGGGCACGGGCTAAAATATCAGATCAGTTATTCAATACCTGGTTCGAATTGCGTAACCGGCCCACAAGTAGTGGCAGCAACCGGCGTAGGAATGAAGAAAAAGTAGTGCGAACCATGCTTATGTTTTGCTCTAACTTCGTACCTATTGCCGATCACCTGAACAGCCGGGCGCTTAAAATGGAATATGCCTTCCATAAACGCGGCGAAGAAGAGCATTACTATAAATTGTACGAAAAACGCGCTGAGCTGCAAAAACTATGGATAGGGTTTATGGCCGCTTACCCGGACATCGACCGCAAATTCTTTCGTAAAGAGCTGGTTACTATGAAAAGTATGGTTCGGAAACATGCCCAAAAGCTCATTGAACAAAAAAAGGAACGCTTAGGCGGTAATTACACGCTTGAAGACCGGCAAGTAGAAAGTATTGCGGCTTTGGTATGCACCTACCACGAAATTGACGGTGTGCATGAGCGCATAAGATACACTTCTGATATGATTGATAAGGAAACAGATGATGTTATTATAGACAATTTGGTGAATTTACTACTGGAGGATCGAAAATCATTCATATTTGAATTTGGCTGCCAGTTTTTAGCTAAAAATGCAATGCGCGTTGGTGAGCGCGACGACCTTAGCACGTTCCTTGCCACAATAGAATACCTTGTTACAGAGGGTGTAGTAACCGAAAAATACTACGGATGGCAGGGCGACGATCTTAAAATTTGGTTTGAAGGGCTTTACGCGGCTTATATTGACCGTGTAAAGGCCAATAATGTGCCGAAAGAAACAGTTAGAGGCAAAATTTCGGCAATCTCTACCCGTCCGGAGCCTCACACGCAAAATTGGACGGACAGTTTTTCAAGTACACACAGAAAGCATGGATTCCGGATAAAAGATGCAGCAAAAGATCACCGGTTCCGATTTGCCTTCAAGCATAAAAACATACATCAACCCGATGATACCGGATTTACACTTTAAAAAAAATTTACACATGATTTTTTTGGATTGGCAAAACACACTTTTTTCTCTTTCATTCTTACCTTTTACCTTTTTTCTTTGTTTAAATAAAATTAAGACCGATTTCTTTGAAAGAATCTTTGAAAGAATCTTGAAAGAGGGGTCTTACCTAATGAAAGAGAGGTAAGAGCAGACTTTCAAATTTATTTCAAAACAAAACCCAATATAAACAGATACTTAATTACTGTATGAAAGAATGAAAGTAAGAAATACCCTTTCATAGAAACCCCTTAAAAACGGGCTTTATTTGTAACAAAACTAAAATAAAATGTTAACTCGAAAATCTACTAATTATGGATAAATCGGAAGAAAACCCCAACAGCAGGAACCGGATTGATGCCGAAAAGCGAAAAATAGCCGAAACCATACTGCACAAACATGTAGATAAAGACCAATTAGACGATCTATCATCCAATATATGGCCTGATCTGATAGATGCCCTGATAGAATTTGAGGGAATTGCAGAAAAATTTATTAAAAAAGAACAGATGGATACTTAGAACACGAAATTTAGACCTATAACGGCTTGGAGTTTAACCTGCGCGAATTAAAAACCCTAAATGGAGAACACTTATGAATACTGAAAACACTAAAGAAGTTGAAACGAATGACGCAACCGCGTCAGAGTTGAAACGATTGTTATGCCCCAAAAAGCCCTGCACATGCGAAAAGGCTTTTGCAGCAGACAAGTTTATGGATTGTGATGGCAACTGTTGGGTTGATCCAGACCCCGATAGACCAATTGATTATTTATAGGGCATAACATAGTATTGAGTTGCACAAAATATTATTCATCACCAAAAACGAATAAACCCGTAACCCGCAACATTTTTCAATAGTCAATTTTCAATTTTCAATCTTCAATTTTCAATTCTTAATCCCCCCCGCCTTGCATTTTCAAAAAAAACCGCTATATTGCTCTCACTCACAGAACAAATACATAGGAAGCACCGCTTCCAGGCGGTTTTTTTGT
>SKHH01000293.1 GCA_007117055.1 Lishizhenia sp.
GAAGTTTGATGAGTTGAAAAAGGATGATGAAAAATGATGAGAAGGGAAGAGTAGCTGTTAGAAAAGTAAAATAATTGAATACAATTTTTGCGATTGGTACCAAAAAACGGTACCTTTCGCGAAAATATACTCCAATATGATAGAAAAGAGTGACTTGAACATTCAAACTTGGATTGAAAAATTACAAGCGCAAGGGAAAAATTCTTTTGCCTTGGAGCATCTTGAAAAAGAATTACCTGGTTATACTTCAACAGGAATAAAAAGAGTTTTGGCACGTTTATCCGCTAAAGGAAAAATTATCTCTATCCTGAAAGGATATTACCTAATCATTTCACCGCAATACGCATCAAAAGGGATACTCCCTCCCCCTCTTTATATGGATGGATTAATGAAGTATTTAAACAAAGCATATTATGTCGGTTTGTTAAATGCAGCAGCTTTTCATGGTGCATCACATCAGCAGCCTCAGGAGTATTTTATATTTACCGTATTGCCAGCTTTGCGGCCTATTAGCAAAAAAGGACAAAAAATAAATTTCTTAAGTATTACCAAAATTAACCCTAAACTACTGGTTGATGTTAAAACTGAAATGGGATATTTGAAAGTAGCAAATCCTTTATTAACAGCTACAGATCTAATTCAATTTGAAAAGAAAATAGGTGGTATCAGCAGGGCAACAACCATACTCGAAGAACTAACCGAAAAAATCAATCCAGAACAAATAAATACCGATATACTGAATCACGTTCCTGTATCTTCCTGGCAACGACTTGGGTATATTTGGGAGAATGTACTAGATGAAAAAGAGCTTGCAGAAGATTTGTTTCAAAAGTTAGCAAAACATCAAAAAAAACTATACCGAATACCCCTAAAAGCTTCAGGAATTAAAAAAAACTTCCCAACTAATAAGCGTTGGAAAATTATAATTAACACAACCATAGAAACTGATTTTTAAAAACAATTTTAAAGTGATACCACAAGCATACATAACAGAATGGTCAAATTTTGTACCATGGCAAACTAATGAACAAGGAGAGCAAGACTTAGTCATTTGCCGCGCTTTAGTTGCTATTTTTCAAGATACATTTCTTGCAAATCATCTTGCATTTCGCGGTGGTACAGCACTGCATAAACTATATTTACAACCTCAACCGCGTTATTCTGAAGATATAGATCTAGTTCAAATCACTGCTGAACCTTTCGGACCAATTATTGACAAAATAAAAGAACGATTAGCCTTTTTAGGTCAAGCAAAAGTGAAAGTTAAAGCGAATAACACTACTTTAATTTATCGTTTTGAATCTGAATTTGCTCCAGTGCAAACATTGAGCCTTAAAGTAGAAACTAATTGTAGAGAACATTTTGCCATATTAGGCTATCAAAAATTTCCGTTTGAGGTGAACTCTTCTTGGTTTCAAGGGAAATGTGAAATCACAACCTATGCGTTCGAGGAATTATTAGGAACAAAACTCCGTGCTTTATACCAACGTCGCAAAGGCAGAGACTTGTACGACATCTATAAAGCGATAACCACTCATCCACAATTAGATACCGAAAAGGTAGTACGTTGCTATCAAAAATATATGGAGTTTGTGGTAAAGACACCACCTACAAAACAAGTTTTTATTGAAAATATGGAAGTAAAAATTAAAGATAAGGAGTTCCTCGGGGATACGATGGCATTATTGCGACCAGATGAAAAATATCCACAAGAAGAAGCTTACGAATTAGTTAAACACACCTTGATCGAAAAAATAATACCCTAACCAACCAAAAAACCTTTACTTTCTTCTGAAAACAATCTGCGTTTAGCCAACGACAAAGCCAATGATTTGACCATCAAAAAACTCACGCATGGAAATCCTACGATGAAAAAGAAGTTTGATGAGTTGAAGGAGGATGGGGACAACTAAACCTCCTGCCCTACTCAATGAGTTGATTAGGCGATAAAGAACGAAAAAACGAAGCTGCGCAAGTGGTTTCGTTTTTTTGAAATAAGCGAACTATTTTTTAAAGCGTATGAAGGTGCTGTTTAATTCTTTTCTTTAAATCATTGCTCACGCCTACCCGTGTGGCATGGTTTCCCTATGACTGAACCAACCTATTCATTTCATCGATGATCTTTTCACCTTTTTTGATGGTGAAATTAAAATGTTGGCATTTCCATACATTAAATAGCATTTTTAGCTTTAATGCTTGGAATTCCAATCATACTTGAGCTTTAACAATCAATACGATTATCAAAGAACACCGCGCATACGTGCAAGAAGATTTTGAAATGTGCCTTAGAAAAGAATTGCAAATGGGTTGGGGGAAGTACAATAGGATGAATTTTTACGGTAAAAAAAACTTTTTTTTTACTTCAAGATACTTATATTTAACCCAATAAAAAAAACTATGCCCTTAACCCAATTTATCCCGCGCGAAGAGCGCCAACAACAAAGTGCCTTGATTCATGCAATGGCACAGGCTGTTTATGGAACTGCTGAGGATGCTGCATTTACCGAAGAGTTTGTGCCGCCAGGAGGAAGAGTACCTGAGAATAAAGTAACGAATTTTGCACGTTTTATGAGTAGTGCGCCAACTTGCTTGTGGGCATTGTTTGAAGACGATACGCAACAAAATGTAGTAGGTTTCGTCTTAATTGCGAATGTGCCACACAACAATTCCATCGGCTTTGGCATCAAGAAAGCTTATGCCCGCCAAGGTTTGATGAAAAAAGCTTGGGAAGAAATCAAAAACCATCCTTGTATAAACTACCCCTTAAATGGATTCACTTCAAAACGAAATAACGGTGCGATTGCTTTTATGGAGGCATGTGGATTTGAAAAAAATGGTGAAACTAATTTTAGTGGAGAGGATAGTTGGTGGTTTGTGATGAAAGCTGATATCTAAATTAAAGATTTCTGTTTTTATCTTCAAAATAGAATGATTAGGTGAATATATCAATAAAAACATTAAAAAAGAATCTTCATGGGAAATATAAATCAAAATATTAAACTAGTAAGTTCATTCGGTAGTTTACTGAATGAAATTCAAGAGTATTATCACTCAGAGCGAACAAAGGCAAAAGGTGATTTACCTAGCCATATAACCTTTGAATTTAAAAATGAAAAATACACAGTTTATGTAAGGGAATTAAGATCGTTTTATTGGAAAGTTTTATCAGATAATGATGTAAGCATCCAGGATTTATCGTTCTTTCAATTTGCTGAATCGGAGCCTTCTAAAAAGGAATATTATGAAATTCTATGTGCAATGAATGAGCTGGAAGATGCACTATTAGACGATGATGAAAAAACATTACTAGAAATACTTAATACGATAGAGAATCAGTTTCCGGTAATAGAGGAGATATGTTTCAACTTTATGCCTGCCAAAGACTATGAATATCATACAAATTATTACAATTATTTGAAAGAAGTAGCACATTCTGATTATTTTAGCTCATATATAGAAATGACTGAAGATGAAAGACTTGATAAAAAAATTAAAGAAAATAAATACAATACAGGAGAAACAACCACTGATGAGGTTTAAAATTTTGAATTTGTAAAGACTCTTAGATATGAACTAATGAAATTAAAATATAAACGATGCCAATAAA
>SKHH01000140.1 GCA_007117055.1 Lishizhenia sp.
GACTCATGTTTGTTAAAAAAACTTCTTTTGCTTTAGCGGCGATCTCTGATTTTTCTTTTGCTTCTTGAAGTTCCAGGTTAATTAATTTATCTTCTGTAATGTCGTAGCACAATGCAATAAAACCTACATATTCATTTTTAGTATTGAAATTTGCAGATACTGTTACATTCCAAAAACGTTCATCTCCTTTTTTGGTTTTTATTTTAAGTTCTCGCTGAACGGTTCGTTCTAATCGTTTTCCTTTCCAGTTCTGAAGAATTTGGTGATATTGACTTTTGTCTAATAGGTGTAGTAATGGGTTTTTACCAATCATTTCCTCAATGGAATACCCGGACATATATGAAAAACTAGGATTGATGTGCTCAATTTTACCGTTTACATTCAGCTCTATTAGTCCAATATTCATGTTGTTGACAATACTTCTGTATCTTTGCTCTTGAGAAACTAATTTATAATACTGTTCTTTTTTATGTGCGATGTTTAACAGTATTTCGGCGAATAAACTGAGAATATTTAATTCGCTATCAGTGGGGGAGTGAAAAGAATGAACATAATCAAACCCAACAAAGCCGTGTAAATATTTGTTCCTCATCATGGGAACGACTATGATGCTTTTTACCTCTTGAGGCTCTAATATGGTTCGAATATCACTATCTTTTGGTAATTCGAAAAGATCATTTACAATTAGTGGTTTACCTTGACTTAAATGATCGAAAAAGGTTTGGGTCTCACTAAGAGGTACATGTTGTAAATTGTTTTTTTGAGCAGTAACCCCGTCTGCACAATATTCATAGGTGTTCTTAAAATATTCGTCACCTGAATGATACTCAAAAATATAAGCTCGATCACACCCGACAAACTGACCAATTTTAGTCAAGGAATCCTGGACTTTAGAATCTACTTCATTTAAGTCAACATTAATATAATCGGATGCAATCGTTAACAGTAGATTTTTGAAATGAGTTTCTGTTTTAAGTGAATGGTTTAACCTTACATACGCAGAAATATCAGATACAACTCCATCAATTCGCACCAACGTATTATCTTGGTATATTTTTTTAAGTTTACTTCGAATATACTTTGTTTCACCATTTTTAGTAACTATTCTGTAACTACTTTCACTTACTCCGCGTACAGCCAAATCGCATTCAATTTTTTTTATAATTGCTTTGTCCTCGGGATGTACAATGTCTTTCCACAGTGTTTTATGCTTGTACCATTCGCTTAAATCATAACCATATAAATTTACAGCGGAAGGTGTTACAAATAAAAGGTTATACGTTTCGGAATTAATCGACCACATAACATCCTCCATTTCGTTGAAAATGCTTTCCAAACGCTCTTTGGTCTTTTCGAGCTCAATGTGTTGTTTTGTTTGAGTGTCGACATCTTGCATTGTACCATAGAGTTCGTAGCACTTTCCATCTCGAAATGTTGTTTTCCCTTGAATTTGAACCCACTTTTCTTTTCCTGTGTAAGTGGTGATTTGAACAAGTTCGTTGAAAGGAATACCTTTTTCGATAGCATCATTAACCACCCGTGTTACAGTTTCGTAACTATCTTTGTTGCGATAAAAGCTCAATCCGTTTTCCATGGTTGGAACGAAATCATCGGGAACTTCATGTATCTGTCTGGTGACAGATGACCATATATCTGTTCCCAACTCAAAGTTTTTTACGTACCCCCCTATTCTAGCTATTTCACTTGTTTCTTCTAACAGCTTTCTCGTTTGTTCTAATTCATTTTGAATTGATAAACTTTCTGTGTAGTCAATAGCAGTCGCAAGAATATAATTTGAGTTTTCAAGCTGAATGTGTTGAGCCTTAACTAGTACGGGAGTTTCTTCCCCTGTTATAAGGTGTTTATGATTACCTTGAACGGAAATAATACCGGCTTTCTTAAGAGCATTGACATGTTCTTTCCACTCTTTATCGTCCTTAAATAGTTGTTCAAAGTCTTTTACATAAATGTTTTCCAAATTAGTTGGATCTACACCTATTCGTTTGGATGCAATTTTATTAAGGTATAATAGTTTTCCCGAGTCTTCAACTGCAATTATTCCTTCCTGATAATGATCGATAAAAGATTGAATCAATTCAAATTCTTCTGTTTTTTTTGTAATTGATTTGTTAGTTAATCGTAGCTCAAAAAGTTGCACTACTTGTTTACTTAACTGCTTAAGTTGTCGAATTTGTTTCTCCTCTAATATTAGGTTTTCCTGATGTAAAATACATAAGGATCCAAGGGTTGTGTTATCAGATAAGGTTAGCGGAAAACCAGCATAAAATTCAATTCCATGTTCTTTAACAATAGGGAAGCTTTTAAACCTTTTATCTTGGCTAGCAGAAAGAATAATGAATGGTTCATGGGGAGTTTTGATAGTATAAGTGCAAAACGACTCATTTAGTGTCGTCTTATTTATTGCTGTTCCTGTTTTTGATAAAATCCATTGATTCTCTCGATCAATTAATGAAATAGCGGCAGCAAAAGTGTTTCCTATCATTTGCGCCATTTCTACAATGAAGTCAAATTCTTCGATCGCGTTTCTGCCAAATAAATCTAATTGGTGAAGCACCTTAAGACGTTGCTCTTCTTCTGATTGTGAAAGGTCATGTTTCATTGTGAAAGTTTGTTAATCTTGTAAATAAAGTAAAAACAAACCAACAAACCAAACATCAACCCCATTTTCTCAGGGCAAACTCATACTTTTATTTTCAATTTCAACTCGTTTTTATGTGATAAATGGTTTGTCATGAGTCGAATACTGAAGAAATCATATCTGCACCACGATTCCGGCGTTCTTCCCAACCTAACGGTACGGGAAAAGCTGATACTTCCCGACTATGCTCGAAGCACCGCACATTTAATTACACTGCGTTTCGTTAAAACCACTTACCTCGACAAGCTTTCCTTCGATAGAACTCAGGACATCGCGGCACACCGCGAATACCTAATCAGTTTTGTTTCAAAAAAAATATAGGTTTTGAGTGACTATTATTAGGTGTTCGAGTGATACTGACCGAAATATAATGGAGTGTCAGTATTATATCGAGAGCCCGACATTCAGAGTTACAATTTCTACTCTAGCCAGAAGTTGTTTCTCAAAATCAATGAATTAGGTGTTTACCCTGCCCGTTTTTTCAGGGCAAACCCATCTTTATATACTGAAAGCGCTTGTTTATCCCCTTCTAACTAATAACTACATAATGATTCGACAGGCTACGCAACAAACCTTATGCTAGAAGAAACCTCATAAAGACCTATCATTTTTTTATTTGACCCTGTTGTTTTCGTTGATTTTTTTAGGATTCATTTAGCCTTTACGAGTTGACAACTTGTCTTTATTTTTTCGATAAGTTAAGATTTTAGTGTGATAAATACAGCTTATAAATTGTTAAATCTTAATTTAGAATAAAAATAAATAAGCGGTTTTTTTAGGTAATCTTAGATTAATATTATTAACTTTGCGCCAAATTTTAATTATAGTCATAAAGTAACCTTAAATTTAAGTTATGAAAAAAGTAATCTTAGGAATGATGTCATTTGCTGCAGTAGCAATGATATTTTCATCTTGTAATAAAGATGATGA
>SKHH01000093.1 GCA_007117055.1 Lishizhenia sp.
ATGTTTTCAATTCATGATTTTTAACAGTTTTTCAATACAAAATCATTTTTTGATAAATGTTGAATCATGAATAATTTGTAATTTGGTTTTCAAAATCATAATAGAGATTAAATCATGAATCAAACATTGAAAAAAGTAAAGGACTTAACGGCAGATGTATGTGTTACTATTTGTTTACCTACTCATCGTACAAAGCCTGATAATCAAAAAGATGGAGTTTTATTAAAGCAGCTCATAAAAGAGGTGGAAGAGCGTATTTCTCAAGAACTAGATAAAAGAGAAGTATGGGCTATAATGGAAAAAATTAATGAGGTAGTGGATGAAATAGACCATAATTACAATCAAGAAGGTCTTGTGATTTTTGCGAATAATGATTTCTCAACTTTTGAAAGACTTCCGATAAAAATTGAAGCAAGAACCGTTGTAGATAAAACTTTCGCAACGCGCGATCTTGTTAGAGCTATGCACTTAGAGTCGAGTTACTATATTTTAACCTTGAGTCGATCAGAAGCTAGAATGATTGAAGCGCATAACGATAAAGTTATTAAAGAACTTTCTACACCATTTCCGGTGGAAAATGATTCGTTTTATACAACTAGTTCAGGAGAAGCAGCAAACGCTCAGCGTCAAACGAATTTAGTTCAAGAGTTTTTTAATCGTGTAGATAAGCTGGTAAATGAAGTAGTGAAATCTCATCCTTTACCTGTATTTATCGTTTCTGAATCATCTAGTTATAGTGAATACTTGCAAGTAGCAGACAATAAAGAGATTTTTATTGGAAATGCAAATAAAAATGTAGACCATAAAAAACCGCATCATATTGTTGAAATGGTATGGTCAGATGTTCAAGCTATTGTTAAAGAAAGAATTGAAAAAAGAAAACAAGAACTTAAAACTGCTGTTGGAACAGGTAAGTTTAAAAGTGACATCACTGATATCTGGTTTTCTATTTTAAATGGTAAGGGTCAAACTTTATTTGTAGAAAAAGGTTTCTACCAACCAGCAAAGTGGGATGGTGAAAAACTAGAAGTATTAGAGTTAAGTCAGGCAGCAGTTCCAGGTGTAGTGGATGATATTATCGATGAAATGATAGAAATTAATTTACGCTACGGTGGAGATACTGTTTTCTTAAATAAAGAAGAGTTGGAAAACTTCCAAGGTCTTGCCTTGGTGACACGATACTAGTTGTTTATAGTTTACAATTGATCATAATAATTACATGGGGCGTATTGATGTGCCCCATGTTTTTTTAGGTTAGTTGTAGAGAGACTCATAATACCGGACAAACTCCCATAAGACAACACCAGCGCAAACGGAAACATTTAAACTGTGTTTTGTTCCAAATTGCGGGATTTCAACAATAAAATCAGAAAGATCAATGACTTCTTGTTGTACACCATCCACTTCATTCCCCATAACAACAGCATACGTTTTTTCTTTTTGAATGTTTAAGTCATGTAAAAAGGTCGTTTCTTCAGTTTGTTCGATACTGCAAATAACTACACCTTGACTTTTTAGTTCATGGACAAGCTCAACACTATCTTTACGGTATTCCCATTTTACCGATTCAGTTGCTCCTAATGCTGTTTTTTGAATTTCCCGATGCGGAGGTTGCGCAGTTATACCACAGAGGTAAATTTTTTCCACATTGAAAGCATCCGAAGTGCGAAAGAAAGTTCCAATATTGTTTAGGCTTCTAATGTTATCTAAAATTAATATAACAGGGAACTTCTTTTTAGCTTGAAACTCCTCAATACTCGGTCGGTTTAGTTCCCAAAGTTTTAATTTTTTGTTCATAATTGTTAATAAAGAAAACTACGTAATCTTGTGCAACAGCTCTTCAAACTGTATTTTTACAAGTTGCAAAGTAACGCATATAATTACAAAGTAAGAATATTTTGGGAAAAGTAAAAAAAGATACGGGCGAGACCCCCTTGATGAAGCAATACAATCAAATTAAATCCAAACACCCTGGAGCCTTGTTGTTATTTCGTGTGGGAGATTTTTATGAGACCTTTGGAGAGGATGCTGTTAAAGCCTCTAATATTTTAGGAATTGTCTTGACGAAAAGAAAAAATGGTGCAGCCTCAGATATAGAACTGGCCGGATTTCCACATCATTCGCTACAAACGTATTTGCCTAAATTGGTGCGAGCTGGAGAACGTGTTGCGGTATGTGACCAATTGGAAGACCCCAAAATGACCAAAAAAATTGTGAAGAGAGGTGTCACGGAACTGGTTACACCGGGCGTTGCTTTGAATGATCAGGTTTTAGAGCAAAACAAAAATAATTTTCTGGCAGCTATTCATTTTAATGGAAAACAAAATGGAATTGCATTTTTAGACATTTCTACAGGTGAATTTCTCCTTGCTGAGGGGTCATTGGACTACATTGATAAATTGATTCAAGGTTTTGAACCCAGTGAAATTCTTTTTCAGAAAAATAAAGCGAAACTATTTAGTGAACGCTTTGGTGATGCTTATTACACGTATAAGTTGGAGGACTGGGTATTCTCATCCGATTTTGGACATGAAACCTTAAACGGTCATTTCGGAACAACAAGTTTGAAAGGCTTTGGAGTAGAGGGCTTAAACGATGGAATTATTTCCGCTGGAGCGATCCTACATTATATCTCTGAAGCACAACATAAGCAATTAGGACATATTACCAAAATAGCGCGAATTGTAGAAGATAATTACGTCTGGTTAGACCGTTTTACAACTAGAAATTTAGAACTTGTTTCTACCCATAATTATAATGGTTCAACGTTGTTGTCTACATTAGATGATACCGTCACATCTATGGGGTCGCGTATGATGAAACGTTGGATTGTACTCCCGTTGAAAGATAAGTCAAGAATCGACCAACGACTAGATGCTGTGGAGGCTCTTCTCAAAGCCGAAACGGATCGATTTGAACTCAGAGAAAGATTCAAAAATATTGGTGACTTAGAACGTTTAATTTCCAAAGTCGCGGTGGGAAAAGTCAATCCTAAGGAGGTGAATTTATTGCGTAGAACCTTGGAGCAAATAGCACCAATTCAAGAGATTCTGATAAAAATGGAATCCTCCGCTCTGAAAATTATTTCAGATCGATTAAATCCTTGTGAAAAATTGATTGAAATGATAGCCGAACAGCTCGATGAAGACGCTGCGATTCAAATTGGAAAGGGGAAGGTAATTGCAGCAGGTTTTAATGAAGAATTGGATGAGCTGAGAAAACTGTCAGCCTCGGGCAAAGATTATTTGGAAGAGTTGCAAAAAAGGGAGTCAGAACGTACGGGTATTCCTAGTTTGAAAGTGGCTTTTAACAATGTATTTGGCTACTACTTAGAAGTACGAAATACGCACAAAGATAAAGTGCCTGAGGAGTGGATTAGAAAGCAAACGCTAGTGAATGCAGAACGTTATATTACCGAAGAGTTAAAACAATATGAATCAAAAATTTTAGGAGCTGAAGATAAAATTCAGTTGTTGGAGTCAAAACTCTATCATGAGTTGGTGATTAATATGGCTGATTACATAGACCCGATTCAACTTAACGCAGCTTTGATTAGTCAATTGGATTGTTTGA
>SKHH01000102.1 GCA_007117055.1 Lishizhenia sp.
AACTGTTTCAAGGTTAAACAATGGAGTTTCTGGAGGATCACATGAAGTATCACTTGGATTTGATTTGAATTGCACGAAAAAACCGCAATCATTCAAAACTATTTCATGTCCTTCATTTTAGGTTTTTTGAGTAGGAGTTAATCGTTTTTTGGGTTTACGATTAATGTTGTTTTGTTTAAAAAAGCGTCATCATTGATGACGCTTTTTTAGTACTCATATTCGAATTACCATAAACTTTCTACGGATGATTTCTAGGTGTTTTTGCTAAAAATTCTAATTCAACTTGTTCAAGTCTGAAACAAGTCCGTCCCATTCAACCAAGTGCATTTTAATCGTTCCTACTGGTATTTTAGCTTTAACTAAAACGGGTATTCTATTGTCATCATTTGTGACCCAGAAAATAACATCGTCATCCTTTTCAAAATATCTACCTTCTTGAACCACAGGTGTGAATTTCATACAATTAAACTTGCCTTTTCTGATTCGGATGTCTTCATATCCATGAAATTTCACTCTCAATGGATAAATTTCATCGTCCATAAAACAGTTAAATTCCGTCTCATCGCCAGGTTGCATAGATTCAAAGTCTAAAGTTCTCGCATAGTAAAATGAAGAAATCATGTCTTGTATACCTAACGGAACTTTAAAATCTTTTTCTCCATTGTGAACCAATTGCTGGTCCTGTTTAAATGTATAATCTTGATTTTTAATATATCCACCTTCGTTAACTCTTCTCACAAAATACCAAGGGAATGCCCCTTCTTGATCTATATATGATTCATAGATGTCATGAACCTTAAAAACCACGTTAAAAGCACTAAGTGTTGTGCCTTCTCCTCTTACATGGTATAGAGGTCTACCGTTAGCGCCTTTCTTTGAAGTTTCCTGAACAGTTAAAATAGCTTCTCCGGCATCAACAAATCCGTAAGAAACTCTATAGCGCAGCCATTCACCACTTTCAAAACTTTTAGTCTTAATTGTTGGGTACTTTAACGCTGTTGTGCTACTTAGCATAAAAGTAAGAGCGATTGATGTTAAAATCACGAGAGCTTTCATTTGTTCTTGTTTTAATTCAAGGTTTACTTATGCAATTTTGTTGCCAAGTTTTAGATTAATACAATTAAAATATAATTTCACCTTTTATGTGTTATTTACTATAACGTAAATCATGTGTCATTATTTTTCCTGTGTTTGATGAGGTTCAAAATCATCCAAAAGATATTAAAACTTCTTAAGAAAATAAAAGATGTCAGAGATTTTTACGATATTTTCAACAAACCATTTGTTAATAAAAACTAGATGTTATATCTTTGCACCCCCAATTTGGGATTATTGTCTTATTTAAAACGTAAAAAAGTGGATACATTAAGTTACAAGACTGTTTCTGCCAACAAGGAAAACGCTGATAAAAAGTGGTTACTTGTTGATGCAGAAGGTGAGACGCTAGGAAGACTAGCGAGTAAAGTAGCGAAGTTGATCCGAGGGAAGCACAAGACAAACTTCACTCCGCATGCCGACTGTGGTGATAACGTAATTGTTATCAATGCTGAGAAGATTGTTTTGACTGGAAACAAGATGGCGGATAAAGTTTATATTCGTCACACGGGTTACCCTGGAGGACAACGTTCGTTGACTGCACAAGAGTTATTAAACAAAAGACCAGAGCGTCTAGTTGAAAAAGCTGTTAAAGGAATGCTACCTAAGAATAAGTTGGGTAATGCACTTTACAGAAATTTAAAAGTTTATGTAGGTGCTGAGCACAAGCATGAGGCGCAAAACCCTGAGCTTTTCAACCTTGAAACATTCAAATAAAAAGTATGGAAGTAATTAATACATTAGGAAGAAGAAAAACTTCTGTTGCTCGTGTTTACATGAAGGAAGGTAAAGGCGAAATCAAAATCAACAAAAGAGATTTTAAAGAGTTTTTCCCATTGGCAACATTGCAAGCGAAAGTTTTGCAAGCCTTTGAAATTACAGAAACTACAGGTAAATATGACGTTGTAGTGAATGTAGCAGGTGGTGGAATTAACGGACAAGCAGAAGCTATTCGTCTGGGAATTGCTCGTGCACTTGTGAAAGTAGATGAAGAATTAAAGTCTTCGTTAAGAGCTGAAGGTTTAATGACACGTGATCCAAGAATGGTTGAGCGTAAGAAACCAGGTCAGCCTAAAGCACGTAAGAAATTCCAATTCTCTAAGCGTTAATATTAAATTATTTGACGGATGTTTAGTATCTAAGTTGTTGAGTACCTTTCACTAGAACCCTCAGCTTCTGATAACTAAAGGAACGTAAACATTAAAAAGAAAAAAATGTCAAAAAAAGCAAACTTTCAAGAGTTTTTAGATGCAGGTGTACATTTCGGTCACCTTAAAAGAAAGTGGAATCCAGCAATGGCTCCATACATTTTTGATGAGCAAAAAGGTATCCACGTTATTGATTTAAATAAGACAATAGCTCATTTAGAGCATGCTTGTGCTGCTATGAAGCAAATTGCAAAGTCTGGAAAAAAGATTTTATTCGTAGCAACGAAAAAGCAAGCAAAATCAATTTTAGCAGATAAAGTTTCAGAGATTAATATGCCATTCGTAACTGAACGTTGGACAGGTGGTATGTTAACAAATTTTGCAACAACTAGAAAGTCCATTCGTAAGATGACTTCAATTGATAAAATGCAAACAGACGGAACTTGGGAGACACTAAACAAAAGAGAGCGTCTTTTCAAAACACGTCAACGTGAAAAGTTAGAAAAGAACTTTGGTTCAATTGCTGATATGACGCGTCAACCAGCAGCTATTTTTATTGTAGATATTTTGAAAGAGCATATCGCTTTAAAAGAGGCTAAGCGTTTGAATATCCCTACTTTTGCTATGGTGGATACGAACTCTAACCCTAAGCTAGTTGATTTCCCTATTCCTTCGAATGACGATGCAACAAAATCTATTTCATTGATTTTAGAACATGTTACAGATGCAATTAAAGAAGGCTTGCAAGAGCGTAAATTAGCTAAAGACAAGCAGCAGACTGAAAAGAAACAAGAAGCTGCTAAGGAAGAAGCCCCGAAAGCTGAAGAGAAAACTGAGGCACCAAGTGAGACAGTTGAAAAGAAAGAAGATTAATATTTTAAAGAATTGAATTATGGCAATTACAGCAAGTCAAGTTAATGAACTTAGAAAGAAAACAGGTGCAGGTATGATGGACTGTAAAAAAGCACTTGTTGAAGCTGATGGTGATATGGAGCAAGCAATTGACGTTCTTCGTAAGAAAGGACAAAAAGTTGCTGCAAAAAGAGGAGATAATGAAGCTAAAGAAGGTGTTATTTTTGCACAAGCAAATGCGGGAAAAGGCTTCATGTTACAGTTGAATTGTGAAACTGATTTCGTTGCGAAAAACGAAGATTTTAGAGGCTTTGTTCAGTCTATTTTAGATGTAGCCGTAAATAATAATCTTG
Organism: Lishizhenia sp.; assembly: GCA_007117055.1. Lineage (GTDB taxonomy): Bacteria > Bacteroidota > Bacteroidia > Flavobacteriales_D > Crocinitomicaceae > CSBr16-161. Next base: position 3,449 of record SKHH01000102.1, read on the forward strand.
CTTCTCTTGATGAGTTGAAAGCAGCGAAGTACGATGACAAGTTAACAGTAGAAGAAAAAATTACTGAGCAAATTGGAGTAATTGGTGAAAAACTTGATTTATCGAACTATGCGAAGGTTGAAGCTCATGCTGTAGTAGCATACAATCACCCTGGCAATCAATTAGCGACTTTAGTAGCTTTGAATAAAGCCTCTGAAGTAGCAGAGGATGCAGGGAAGCAAGTTGCTATGCAGGTTGCTGCTATGAATCCTTTAGCATTGGATAAAGATGGTGTAGACCAAGAAACAATTGCTAGAGAGGTTGAGGTTGGAAAAGAGTTGGCGATCCAAGAAGGAAAACCTGCTGAAATGGCTGAAAAAATCGCACAAGGTAGACTAAATAAGTTCTTCAAAGAAAATACATTATTAAGTCAACCTTTTGTAAGAGATAATAAACAAACGGTAGAGCAGTTTTTAAATGCTGCTGAGTCTGGCTTAACGGTTACTTCCTTTAAGCGATTCTCCTTAAGTTAATCGGTTTTGAAAAGAGAGAACATTTGTTCTCTCTTTTTTTTTGCACTATAATATCAAGTAGGTTATGAAGTATAAAAGAATTTTGCTAAAATTAAGTGGTGAAGCACTTATGGGGGATAAGCAATTTGGAATTGACAACAGTAGGATAGGTGAGTATGCTGAGCAAATTAAGGAAATAACTGATCTAGATGTTGAGCTAGCAATTGTAATTGGTGGGGGAAATATTTTTCGTGGAGTTCAAGCGGAACAAGGCGGTATGGACAGAACACATGGAGATTACATGGGGATGCTCGCAACTATGATTAATGCTATGGCACTACAAGCTTCTTTAGAGGCAGTAGGTGTGGATTCTCGATTAATGTCAGCGATTGAAATGCGTGAAATTGCAGAACCATATGTGAGAAGAAGAGCAGTTAGACATTTGGAAAAAGGTAGAGTTGTGATTTTTGGGGCAGGTACAGGGAATCCATTCTTTACTACCGATTCAGCTGCGTCTTTAAGAGCGATAGAGATTAATGCAGATGTGATTCTAAAAGGTACTCGTGTTGATGGTATTTATACGGAAGATCCTGAGCGCAATCCCAACGCTATAAAATATGACACGATTAGTTTTGATGATGTTTACGCAAAAGGACTGAATGTAATGGATATGACCGCATTTACATTATGTAAGGAAAACCACTTGCCTATCATTGTTTTTAATATGAATATCAAAGGGAATTTAAAAAGTCTTATTATGGGTTCTGATGTTGGAACTGTTGTAAAAGGTTAATTTTTTTGTTTTCCATTAGTCTAAAAGATGTAAATTTGATTAGATTTGTCGCTATATTTTTTAGTCATGACAGAAGAAATTGATTTTGCAAAAGAAGAGTTTAAGTCAGCAAATACAAAGACGGTAAACTATTTAGAAAGTGAGTTGACAAAAATCCGAGTGGGTAGAGCATCTCCTGTAATGCTTCAAAGCGTTATGGTTGATTATTATGGTAGCCCAACTCCTTTGTCGCAGGTTGCGAATGTGAATTCAATGGATGCTCAAACACTAACGGTTCAACCTTGGGAAAAACATTTGCTTGGTGATATTGCCAAGGCAATTATTAATGCTAATCTTGGATTAGCACCCCAAGATAATGGTGAAATGTTGATCATTAATGTTCCACCATTAACTGAAGAGAGAAGAAGGGAATTAGTTAAAAAGGCTAAAGCAGAGGGAGAGAATGCTAAAGTTGGTATTCGTAATAACCGAAAAGATGCCATGGACTTCGTGAAAAACCTAAAAAATGATGGTTTATCTGAAGATTTAGCTAAAACAGCAGAAGATGAAATTCAGGAAATTACTAATTCTTACGTCAAAAAGGTTGATGATATCGTTGCCTTGAAAGAAAAGGATATTATGGTGATTTAATTTTTTTAAAAAAACAGAATTTTCGTTTTCTTTTAAAGAATTATATGTGTATCTTTGCACTCGCTTTTAAGCACTATTGAGATTGTTCAGTATAATCAACGGATTATTTAAGCTGAATATAACAGCGCTAAGCGTTGTATTGCGGATGTGGTGAAATTGGTAGACACGCTAGACTTAGGATCTAGTGCCGCGAGGTGTGTGGGTTCGAGTCCCTCCATCCGCACAAAATTAAAGAGTGGTATAAGTCGATAACTTATGCCATTTTTTGTTTAATGTTTTCGCTTTGGCGAATTGATGGAATTAGATAATTGATTATGGAAGTAACAAGACAAGACGTAGACAGTCTAAATGCTTTATTAACAGTAAAGGTTAAAGCAGAAGATTATCAAGAAAAGGTGAACTCAACTTTAGAGGGGTATCGTAAACAAGCGAATATCCCTGGTTTTCGCAAAGGAAAAGTGCCTATGGGTATTATCAAAAAACAATACGGTCGAGCTGTATTGGCAGAAGAATTGAACAAGTTGGTGAGTGAAAACTTACATCAATATATTCAAGAACAAAACCTAGATATCTTAGGGAATCCTCTCCCAAAAACTGATGATGATGTAAAAGGTGATTTTGATAAGCCTAGTGATTTTGAATTCACTTATGAGATTGGACTTTCCCCAGAAATTGATATTAAACTTTCTGGTAGAAATAAATTTGAGTATACAAAGGTGAAAATTGATGGTGAGTTGATTGAAAAGCAAATGAATGATCTCCGTCGTCGTTATGGAAAATTAGCCTCTGTTGATACCGTTGGTGAAAAAGATATGGTACTTGGTCAATTTGTAGAGTTGGACGAAAGTGGAGATATTAAGGAAGGTGGAATCCTTCACTCTTCGACTATTTCTATGGAATTCATTGAAGATAAAAAAGCTATCAAGGGACTTTTGAAGAAGAAAGTTGGTGACAAGGTAGTTTTGGATCCATACAAAGTTTCAAAAGGGGGAAGTGATACAGCTTCAATGCTTGGGATTAAAGATGATGAATTAGAAAATATTTCTAACTCCTTTGAGTTTACAATCAATGATGTAAAACAAATGGAATTAGCGGAATTGAATCAAGAGCTATTTGATAAATTATTTGGTGAAGGAACTGTTTCTTCTGAAGAAGAAATGAAAGCTAAAATAGTGGAAGATCTAGAAAAAATGTTTTCCGCAGATAGTGATAAAATCTTAGCACGCAGAGTAACAAATGATTTGATTAAAAAAACGGAAATAGAATTACCAAATGAGTTCTTAAAGCGTTGGATTCAAGCTTCTCAAAAAGAACCAATATCGTTAGAGGACATAGAAAAAGATTACGAGAATTACGCTAAAGGAATTCGTTGGCAATTGATTCAAAATGAAATTTTCAAGAAGAATGACATTAAAGTAACTCAGCAAGAAACAATAGATTATACAAAAGGATTATTGGTGAATCAGTACGCTCAATATGGCATCCCAGCTCCGGAAGATAAGGAATTGAGCGCGAGTGCAATGCAAGTGCTTTCTAATAGAGAAGAAGCACAACGTATTTCGGATATGTTAGCGGAAGAAAAATTGCTGGACTATTACAAAAACACAGTTAAGTTAGCAGAAAAAGAAGTTTCATACGACGACTTCATGAAAATTGCGCAAGACGAGAACGCATAAATAGAATATTTTAATTAAAACCTCAGCAACGCTGAGGTTTTTTTTGTTAAAGGGTTTAATTTTATAATTTTGATTTTTATTCAAGTTTAAATTATGATAGTATTAACTGGTGCTGCTGGATTTATAGGAAGCTGTTTACTTGCTCGATTAAACGAATTAGAAATTCAACGAGTAATGTTAGTGGATGATTTTAAAAAACCGCTAAAAGGACATAATCTTGTGGATAAACGTTTTCATAGTAAAATGGATCGTTCTGAGTTTTTGGAGTGGTTTAAGAAAAATGGGAGCGAAGTAAAGTTTATTTTTCATATTGGTGCACGTACAGATACTGCTGAATTTGATATCGATATTTTCAATGAATTAAACCTGAATTATTCTAAAGAAATTTGGAGATGGTGTACACATTATAAAATCCCTCTAGTATATGCTAGTTCGGCAGCAACATATGGTTTAGGTGAGCATGGATATGACGATATTCACAGTGTTGTAGAGAAATTGACTCCCTTAAATCCATATGGAGACTCAAAGAATGATTTTGATAAATGGGCGTTAAAACAACATCACGCTCCTCCATTTTGGGCGGGTCTAAAGTTTTTTAATGTATATGGTCCCAACGAATACCACAAAGGGAGAATGGCTTCTGTGATTTTACATGCATACCGTCAAATTAACTCAACAGGTGGAATGAAGCTGTTTCGTTCTCATAATGAAAAGTATAGTGACGGAGAACAAATGCGTGATTTTATTTACGTAAAGGACGTGGTCAATGTGTGTTACTTTTTATATAAAAACCGACCAGAAAGCGGACTGTATAACCTTGGGTCAGGGAAAGCAAGAACATTTTTAGACTTAACCAGAAATACGTTTAAGGCCTTGAAACGCGAAATCAATATTTCATTCATAGACACACCAGAGGATATTCGTGATAAATACCAATATTTTACCGAAGCAAATATGAATAAACTCATTCATGCTGGATACAAAGATGGTTTTCATACCTTGGAGCAAGGTGTTGAAGACTACGTGAAGAATTATTTAATTCCTAATAAGTATTATTAGATGTTTACTGAGTAGACAGTTGGTATTTTCAAGTATAGTAATAATGTGAGTGAGATAAAACGGCTAGCACGAATTATTCTTCCATTTTGTAACAATCGCTTGTGCACAATTCATTCCATCAACAGCTGCTGAAATGATACCTCCCGCATATCCCGCCCCTTCGCCGCTTGGAAAAAGTCCTTTGATAGTCACATGTTCTAATGTTTGACGATTTCTCGGAATAGAAATAGGTGAGGAGGTACGAGATTCTGGCGCATGAATTACAGCATCATTTGTATAATAGCCTTTCATTTTTTTACCAAAATCTTTGAATGCTTTACGAAGTGCATTAGAAATAATAGGTGGAAGAACTTCATTTAGATTTACTGAAACAATTCCGGGTTGATAAGAGCTTTTGGGCAAATCTTTAGAGAGTTTGTTTTCAACAAAGTCTATTAAGCGTTGTGCGGGAACTTGTTGATTTTTCCCAGCTACGTCCCAACATTTTTGTTCAACCGACTGCTGAAAACGTAAACCTACAAAAGGGTCGTTTTTATCATAATTAGGAAGGTCTTCGGGTAATAAACTCACTACAATTCCCGAGTTGGAATAAGGATTATTTCTTTTAGATGGTGACCACCCATTCGTTACTACTTCTCCCTGTGATGTAGCACAAGGAGCAATAATTCCTCCAGGACACATACAAAATGAGTAAACACCTTTACCTTCGACTTGTGTTACTAAACCATAACTTGCAGGAGGCAAGTGAGCACCAGAATATTCACCGTGATATTGTATCTTATCGATTAGCGCTTGTTGATGTTCTACGCGAACACCCAATGCAAACCCTTTCGCTTCAATATGAACTCCTCTTTTGTGTAATAATGTGTAGATGTCTCTCGCTGAGTGACCTGTAGCGAGAATTAAAGCATCACAAAGAATAGTTTTCGTTTCATTAACAGTTATGCTTTTGAGGGTGTTATTTTCAATATGTAAATCGGTTAATTTATGCTCAAAATGTATTTCTCCACCTGCCTCGATAATGGTTTCTCGGATTTTTGTAATAATTTGAGGGAGCTTATTGGTCCCAATGTGAGGATGTGCGTCTACTAAAATATCTCGATCAGCTCCAAAGTGAACGAGCCATTCCATCGCTTTTTTGACATTTCCCCGTTTTTTACTTCGTGTGTATAATTTACCATCAGAATATGTTCCTGCACCTCCTTCTCCAAAACAATAGTTCGATTCTGGGTTTACTATTCCCTTTTTATTTAACTCCGCTAAATCTCGTCTTCTTGATCGTACATCTTTGCCACGTTCAAATAGTAAAGGTTTTACACCCGATTCTAGTGCTTGTAAAGCCGCCCATAAACCTGCTGGTCCGGCACCAATAATTATTATAGTTTTATTTTCTTCGAGTTTTTCTGGAAAGAAATACTGAGACGGATGTGTAATCTCGGTTTTACTAAGTACTACTTGAAGCAAGTATTTTACGGGCTTTTTACGAGCGTCAATGGATCGTTTTCGAATATGAAAATGCGGGAATTCAGATGAGCTGACCTTTGCTTGAGCTAGCGAACGTTGATAAATTAATTCAAGATCATCAACCTCTTCAGGAAGAACATAGAATTGAACAGTATTTTCCATCACCCTTCAAAAGTAATAGAAAACCACCAAACGCGATTGTATAATCGATCAATTGGATCTGATAAACGTGTTTTATCACTAATTAATGCGTTAATTAAACCATGTGAAAGTTTTAATTCCATTCCAAACTTGAAATAGGGTAAGAAAAAATCAACTCCTGCACCGATTTGCCCTTGAAAGTCATCTCTTTTAATTTTTAAAAAGGGATTAGCAGGACTTTGTGATGAAAATTCTTTTGTTTGTAAGTCTAATGTGTATTGTGCTCCAGTTATTATATATGAAGCAAAGTTATTGTATCTAAGAGTTCTAAATTTAAAAAGCAAAGGGAAATCTAGATTTGTAGAGCCGAGTCGCTCCTCGTGTGTGGAAAATTCTCCATCGCGCAAGTAGGTGTAGTCTAATACTCTTTCTTGAAAAGAGAGAGAAGGAATAAAACGTAAACGAATAGAAGGATGACCTAGCTTCATAGAACTGATAATACCTAACTGAAAACCTGGCTGACTTATGTTTTCAATACTGTATAAATCGTAATTTGTTAACAAGTTACCTTTGTATTCGGTGCTAAAGTCGGCCGTGTTTACTCCTAACATAAAACCAAACTGAATGAATTTCCGATCAAAATTACGATAGTTTTTAGTCACTTCACTTCTTTGAGCAAACGAGCATTGGAAACCAAAAGTGATTGCCAGTAAGAAAATGATACTATAGTTTTTCATCAATCTAACAACGATTAATTACCCTTTTTAGTGTGTTAAATGGTTTTATTTTGTACCGTAATAAATGGTAGCTATTCCACCAGAAACGAGTTTTGATTTCACATTTTTGTATCCTACTTTAGTGAGGATGTTTTTAAAATCCTCACCTTCAGGAAAAGCATCTACAGATTCCGGAAGATATGCGTAAGCAGCTTTATCTTTAGAGATGGTTTTACCCAAAACAGGAATGATATTTTTAGAGTAAAAACCAAAAAGTTGTTTGATGGGGAACTTTTTAGGTTTCGAAAATTCTAAAATTACGGCCATACCATCTTTTCTTAATACACGCAACATTTCAGACAAACCTTTCTCTAAGTTTTCATAGTTACGAACACCAAACCCAACCGTTAAAGCATCAAAATAACCATCATCAAAAGGAAGATTTTCAGAATCACCATTCATCATAGTAATAATATGATCAACTTTTTTGTTTTTCATTTTGACCCTTCCCTTTTCTAGCATACCGTCAGAAATATCTACTCCAATAATTTCTTTTGGGTTTAATTTTAAGGCTTCAATTGCAAAATCTCCAGTACCTGTGGCCAAATCAATAATACGTTTGGGCTTAATGGGTTTTAATAGTTTTACTGCTTTTTTTCTCCATAGTTTATCTATACCTAAAGATAGAAAGTGATTTAAGAAATCATATTTCTCAGAAATGTTATTGAACATTTCAGCTACTTCCTCTTTTTTGGATTTATTATCTTGGTTGTAGGGTTTTACTACTTTTTCTTGTTTTTCAGTCATATGCTAACCTATCATTGTATGTCCTTTCGGATATTTATAGTTTTTACTCATTACTTGTTTACCAAACAAATAAGCCAGTGTTAATGTTCCAACACGCCCAATAAACATGGCTAACATTAACACGTATTTTCCAATATCACTTAATTCAGGAGTAATACCCGTAGATAATCCTACCGTACAAGAGGCAGAAACATGTTCAAATATTATATCCATTAAACTAAACTTCCCCGTTGTTATGGATCCCATTTCCGTGATAGAAAGCGCAAATATACCAATAAGATTACCCACAATAAAGAAAATAAAAACAGAATAGGCTTTCATTACAAGTTCGTTGTCAATCGTTCGATTAAATAATTCTATATTTAATTTACCACGTATAGTGGATAGTACAGAAGCAATCATAATGGCAAAGGTGGAAACACGAATACCACCAGCCGTAGAACCAGATCCTGCACCTACAAACATTAGAAATAGTGTGAATATGAGTACTGGAAGACTGAGGCTTCCGGTGTCAACAACATTGAAACCAGCACTTCTTGCCGTCATAGATTGAAATAGAGAAGTAGTGATTGATTCAGTAATACCAAACCCTTCGAGCGTATTATTTTGTTCAAAAACAAAGAAGATTACTGCACCTGATAGAAGTAAGATTAACGTAAAATATAGTGTTATTTTTGTTCCAAATTGAAAGGTTTTCCAAGGGAATCGCATGCGTTCTCTAAGTCGTTTTATTTCTAGCATATCGAATAGGTAAATCATCCCAAAACCTCCTAGAAAAAATAACACTAATATTACTAGATGAAGAAAATAATTATTAACTAATAAATCATTCATTAATCCATTGTTAATGATTGACAAGCCTGCATTGTTGAAACTAGATATAGAATGAAAAACACTTTGAAAAATCCGATTACCTAAATGTTCAAACTCTCCTTCGTAAGGAAGGGCTATAAAGATTAGTGCACAGCCAATTGTTTCTATTGTAATTACCCATTTAACAATTTTCAGTAAGACGCTATTGGTATCACTGAACGACTCCTTGTTTAAAAAGTCTTCAATTATGCCATGTTGTTTGATACCAATTCCAAATTTTGCAATAAACAGGTATATTGCTGCAAATGCGATGGTGTTTAATGCTCCTATTTGAATAATAAATAACACTATTAACTGTCCTTTGAATGTTAACGCTTCACTGATGTCAATAGTTGCGAGTCCCGTCACGCTTGTTGCTGAAACAGACATAAATAACGCATCTGTAAATGCAATCGAACCTTGCTGAACGGACATTTCAGGGAGCATAAGTAATCCGGCGCCAGCGGACATTATAGCAAAAATGGAAAGTGTAAATAGAAAACCAGGATGAATTTTAAACCATTGACGAAAATCACGTCGTTTCAATAAGTCAGTGATTATATATAAGACAAAAAAGATTTGAACGAATAATGTAGAAACATCACTGAATTTTTCTACTCCCAAAAAATTGAAAAAACTACTAATTAATAATTTTCCCGTAAGGTTATATGAGATTCCTTCAATGAGCAGAAAAAGTATTAGAATAGTTTCAAATTTGTTATCGAGAAAGTAGCGTTTAGGGTTAAAATCATAGACGAATTTCAAAAAGAATCTAAAAATATAAAACGCAAAGCTATATTCTATTATTCGAGTTAAGGCATAACCCGAAGCTTCAGTTTGAGGGAATCCGTAAAAATAAATGAGCACCCCAATCAT
>SKHH01000114.1 GCA_007117055.1 Lishizhenia sp.
AATGTAACCATCGGAAACAATGTTTCCATAGGCGCAAATACTGTGATTTATCCAGGTGTCGTGATTATGGATAGAACTATTATCGGCGAAAACGTTATTATTGGACCTAACTCCGTAATTGGTCATTCTGCTTTTTATTATAAAAAGAAAGAAAGTGGTTATGACCGAATGCACAGTTGTGGAGGAGTCAAAATAGAAAAAAATGCTGAACTGGGAGCTTCTTGTACCATTGATGCTGGTGTTTCTGACTGGACAATAATAGGCGAAGGCACAAAATTAGACAACCAAGTACATATTGGTCACGATACGGTAATTGGCAAAAATTGTTTGTTCGCTGCAAACGTCGGAATTGCGGGATGCGTAAATATAGAAGATAATGTAACGTTTTGGGGACAAGTCGGTTGCGCCAGTGATGTAACGATTGGCGAAAATGTAGTTGTATTAGCTCAATCAGGAATATCCAAAAGCTTAGCGTCTAATAAAACGTATTTTGGTAGTCCAGCTAAAGATATTCGAATTATGTACCGAGAAATGGCAGCATTACGCAAACTACCTGAATTTTTAGAAAACCTTTAAAATGAAGGAAGCGTTGATTGAAGAGCTAGAAAAAAAACTGGAGTTAAAAGACTTCAAATTAAACTCCTTGCTTGAAATCACTAAAAGTATCAACACTAACCAGAGTGTTGATGATTTGCTCAAAATTTATGCTTTTATCCTTCAAGAACAACTCGGCTTTTCAAAATTCTTATTATTTATCCGACAGGATGTATGGCAACATTTGCTCAAGATAGGGTATAAAGGAAAAGTAAAAGACATTCGTGTTGAAAGAGATTTACTCCGTTTTAAAGACATTACATTAATTGCTTCGTCTCACTTATCCATATTAAACGAATTTGACGTTGTCATTCCTGTGCATCACAAGGAAGAACCACTGGCATTTTTATTAATCAAAGGAATTCAAGAAGACGACAATTTGAAGACCAATGGTACAATATCAAATTTATCTTTTATTCAAACCTTGACTAATATTATCGTTGTTGCCATTGAGAACAAACGCATGGCGAAGCAGTCTATTCGTCAAGAGCGCATTAAAAAAGAGTTAGAAGTGGCTTCTGAAATGCAAAAACTACTCTTTCCACAAGAGCTTCCTTCGGATAAAAGAATTGATTTAGCCGCGACCTATAAAGCACGTCATGAAGTTGGTGGTGACTATTATGATTTTATCCCCATCAACAAGCATGAATTTCTCGTTTGTATAGCCGATGTATCTGGAAAAGGAATCAGCGCCGCTATGCTCATGGCAAATTTTCAAGCAACCATAAGAACATTATTGAACTTCAAAGACTTTGAGTTAGAACATTTAATTGAAGAATTAAATAAAAAAGTAATGAGCAGTGCTAAAGGCGAAAAGTTTATTACTTTTTTTGTAGGACGGTATAACGCTAAAAATCGAAAATTCAAATACATCAATGCTGGTCATAACCATCCTATCCTGACTAACGGAAAACAAGCTCAATTTTTAAAGAGTGGCTGCATAGGACTAGGTATGTTAGACGAAATTCCATTTATAGAACCCGATGAAATTTCCATTCCACCCAACTCTACATTAGTGCTGTATACAGATGGCGTTGTTGAGTTAGAAAATAATGAAGGGGTATATTTCGAAACCGACCGATTAATCCGACTAATTCATAGTTTTTATCCCTTAAAAATGGAAGATTTGAATAATATTATTTTTTCAAAACTAGACGAGTGGAGAGGAAACCGACCTTTGGTAGATGATACAGCGATTTTTTCTTGTCGCATTTTTTAACTCCTGTTTTATCCTAGAATATCGTACCTTTGCAGAAAGGTAAGCCAGTTTGTCGCTGTTCGCCATGAGCGAAGAGAGGAAAGTCTGGGCAGCGCAGAGCACCGTACTTCCTAACGGGAAGGGTTCATCAATTGGTGAATACAGATAGTGCCACAGAAAATAAGTAGCCATATCGCAAGTTATGGTCATAGTGAAAAGGCGAGGTAAGAGCTCACCGCACTGATGGCGACATCAGTGGCAGGGTAAACCTTACGGGCTGAAAGACCATGTAAACCAAGGTTGTTTTAGTTTTCTAAAACAGAAGAGTTGCTCGCTCAACTTGGAGGGTAGGTCGATGGACGCTGATGGTGACGTCAGTGCTAGATAAATGACAAACACTCGGTACATATCGAGAACAGAACCCGGCTTATGGTTTACCTTTTTTATTTTAACTCCAAGGGTGTTTAAAGTAATAGGAAGGAAGCATCCTTCCTATTACTTTTATCATTTTTCAATAGTTAAAACCTACCCCTCACAGAAATGATCAAATTCCTTCCAGCGGCTGCAATGCCTGAACTGTATGTGCGATAGCCTTGGTCGGTGATATTCTCAACTCCTGCTGATACCGATAAATGATTGTTAACAGCATACATCACTTTGAAATTTAAGGTGTACCAACTTGGTGAATATGGATTTCCATTTTCATCTTTGGCATACAAAAATGGCTTTTGTCGCTCCTCTTCGTTTAAATTCTCAGCCGAAATTGCTCCGCTATACATTGCATACAGTTGCAGGTCTAACTTTTTCGTGGAATAGGTCAAGCGTGTAACACCAAACCACGGTGCTGCATGTCGTGAACGTGTTTGCGAACCATCTTCCATTTCTTCGACTCCCAATTGATAGTTAAAACGCGAATTCAATGCTAGATTTCTCCTGATTTTCCACTCTAGATTGACATTAAAACCATACACTTCCGCAAAAGCAGCGTTTTGCAACGCAAAAACTTGACTCATTACTCCATCGTAAAGAATACTGTCTTGACCTGCTACTTGAAACGTTCTTCGCACAATGGCATTGTCTAAATAGGTGTAAAATCCTGTGACATCCATTTTTACTTTTTGGCCAAAAATTCGTGAAGCTGTGGCTTCAAAATTATAGGCATATTCAGCACCTAAATTCGTATTTGGTACGGTAACATCGCCTACTTGAAAGTCAAAAATCTTTCCAACGTCATCTACGTTTGGAGCTCGAAAACCTGTAGAAACATTAGTACTGAAAAACCACTTTTTTGTAGGAGTGTAAACAAGACCAACACTACCGTTTATAGCATTGTTTCGCACGCGACTATCTGCAAAATCAAAAGGAAATAATGCCAAATGCTCTGAGAAATCTGCATCAATTAAAAACTGACTGTAACGCACACCTCCTTGTAAACGGACTTTTTCTGTCCATTCAAATTGGTTGTTTACATAAGCTGAAACACTGTTCCAGTTGGCTTGTGGGTAGCGATTTGACACAGTCATGGGGGTATTGTCACGAATGTCAATAGCTGTTCCTTCAGAACGGACATCGTTTCTTACTCCTTCTAACCCATAAAATAATTGGTTACGGTTATTGATTTTTTTTTCAAAATCTACATTCAACGAATAAGCATCCACTGTCTCTAATTGTGTCCGCAAACGAAAATCATTTAACCTTCGATCGATACGGCTTTCTTCGAAATTTTGGTAGGCTGCACGAATATTTAAGTAATCATAA
>SKHH01000076.1 GCA_007117055.1 Lishizhenia sp.
AATACTGGATAGTATATGGTGTTAACCTTCGCTCATTAAATTACTAACATCCAACACCAATGGTTGAAGACGTTCTATAGTAACATGCTCCATCACCACAATTTTATACCAATTCGGAGCTTGGTGATTATCTGGAACTAAACCATATTTTTTATCAATTTCCGGGGTTAAATATTCCGATCGAATGGTAATAATATTTGAACTTGGATGTCTAAAAAACTCCACACCTAACTCTGCCAATCGTTCACACATCCAACCGGTTCGCTTTTGCAACACAAAAATTTTCTCCATCCAACCAAAAGGACCATATTTTGATAAAATCATCCAAACCGCAATAGCATTTGCACCAGAACGACTTCCAATGAGCGTGTAATCTTCCCCTTCTACATAACTTGCCTCTTTCGTATTGGCATAGTGTAAAAGTCCTTTTCGTATGATAAACAAGCCTGTTCCATAAGGTGCTTGTGCCATTTTATGAGCATCTAAAGTAACAGAAGAAACCTTAGGATTTCTAAAATCTAGGGAGTGTTCTTTTTGAGCAAACGGAAAATAAAAACCACCGTAAGCTCCATCCACATGCAAAAAGTAAGGCAATCCTTTTTCTTCTAGTATAGCAATGTAATGATCCGGATTATCCACCGAACCGAACATCGTGGTCATCATATTTGCGACTACAATAAACCCTTTCGTTCCATTTTGAAGTTGTTCATCAACTGCTTTTCGTACAGTTTCAGCAGAAATTTCTCTTGTATGATTATCCACTTCTACCTTCTGTACCTTCACCCCCAATACATTGGCTGCTTTATCCATTGAGTAGTGGTTATCACTTGAGCATAAAATACAAATTTCCTTACCCGCGAGACCGTTTTCTTTCACCAAATAGTTTCTGTAAATCCAAATGGCTTGCATATTTGCTTCGGTACCTCCAGATGCAACATAACCGTCAAAATTTGAACTATCATTACCATTTAAAATATCAACCGCACAAATTTCAATCAGTTTTTTTTCAATCGCTTGAGTACCCGCAAAAAACGATTCTGAAGAACCAAGTGTATGACATCCAATATGGTTAGGATTTTTAATTAAGGTAGATAAAAATGGTGCATCTTTCAGAAAACTTGCGTCTTGTGAAAACACTTTTTCATCCAAGTAAGAAGCCGGCACACCCAATATATTCTTCTCTGAATAGTTGATGTTTTTTTCTAAAGCCCCAAATACAATGTCCTTAATTTCCTGTTCCGATTTCTTTTCCCAAGCCATAATGTTCAATTATTCGACAAAAATAGCTGTTCTAGTAAAGATAACATCACGGTATTTAACTAGCTTTTGTCAGTTTTTACAATGTTTTTATCACAGAAATTACTTTTTCTTCTTCTCTTGGATACGCAAACTGATATCGAGCACCTCATCTACTTGATCATCTTGTATAGCGTGCACAACACCAATACGGTACTTTCCTTTTAAAGGAAAATCAGTAGTTGTATAACGTAATTTACTTTCGACTGTTGTACCAGTAACTCTACCCAACCAACTTCCGTCAGAAGCTGCTAACGGAATACGCTGTGCAACTTTAGACCTTGAACCATCGGGCGCTGTGGATAAAATATGTACCCATAAATTACTATACGGGTAATTCACAGAAGTACGAAGTGTCAATATCATATCATACTGCGTAAGCGTATCGTCTACCTCAAAATCAAAATAAGCAGTATCAGAAATGTCCCAAGTACGGTCTTCAAAGTCATACGCATAATCGTAAAACGATTGCTCTTTACAACTTATAAGAAAGAACACCCCGAATACTAAAAGTAAAAAGGAGCTATACGTCTTTTTTCGACTGACTTTCATCTCCATCATTATTTCTTGGCTTTCTATTTCGTGTTGGTCTTCTTTTTTTAGGTCGACCTTGTTGGCTATTTTTGTTCTTTGGATCTTGTGTATTCTTATCGCTATTCACCTCATTTGAACGATCATTTTGTTGTGGGGTTCTAGGTTTTCTTTGTTTTCTTCTAGGTGCATTGGATTGCGAATCTTTATTTGTAGAAGCTTGATTTTGCTGATCATTCTTGGTTTGAGGCTTGCGCTTTTTCCTTTTCTTCTTTTTCTTGAAGACGTTATCAAAACGACTCAAGTCATCCTGTCCAACAACGTTTGTGTAGTCTTCATCTACTTTAATCTCCACTTCTTCAACAAAATCTTTGAGATCAACAGGCTTTTTACGTTCTTTATTCAGAGCAATTATTTCTTTTACACGTTCTGGAGACAGCGGAATAAGTGAAGTTCCACCAGCGTCACCCGTATCATACAAATACCAAAGCAATTGCTTAAAGACATCAGTTTTGATATGGAATGCACTACCTTTTTCAGTAAATAATTTTACATCTGTAGGAGGAAAATCTTTTAATGCGTCCAAGTACATATCTAACTCAAAATTCAAGCAACATTTTAACTTTCCGCACTGTCCTGCTAACTTTTGAGGATTTAACGAAAGTTGCTGGTAACGAGCTGCACTAGTTGAAACCGACCTAAAGTCAGTCAGCCACGTAGAACAACAAAGTTCTCTACCACACGAACCAATACCACCTAAACGAGCCGATTCTTGACGTGCACCAATTTGTCGCATTTCAACACGAATTTTGAACACTTCAGCCATATCCTTAATTAATTGTCGGAAATCGACACGACCTTCTGCGGTGTAATAAAACGTAGCTTTCGATCCATCTCCCTGAAATTCAACATCAGAGATTTTCATTTCTAGGTTTAAGCGAATCGCTATTTCACGAGAGCGATGCATTACCTCGTATTCACGACCTCTTGCAGCTACCCATTTATCAATATCTTCTTGACTCGCAATGCGCAAAATTTGACGCGCCTCATGAGGTTTAAAACCCGGTGCTTTTTTATCTACCTGAATCCTGGCAAGTTCACCAACTACTGAAACGACTCCTACATCATAACCAGGTGAAGCGTCGACTACAACAACATCACCCACCTGAAGTGTAAGTCCTTTCAAGTTTCTATAAAACGATTTTCTACTGTTTTTAAATCGTATTTCAACTATATCGTATTGGCTTTTTCCATTGGGCATTTGCATATTTGCCAACCAATCAAAAACGCCAAGCTTGTTACATCCGCCAGAACTACAGGTTCCGTTATTTTTACAGCCACGTGGTGTTCCACCGCCACTGCTACAACTTGTACATCCCATAGTATCTTTATATTTTGTCAAAGGTAATAAATCTAAATTAGATTAAATTTATGTTGACTTAAATATTCTGTTATTCTGTGGTTTTGGTTTTATGGGTATACCGTATTGTCGCATTATCGTATGGACGCAGAGGCGAAGGGGCGTATAGCTATGCACCCCTGCTATGTCCATATGATGACATCCAATTAAGGACTGATTTCATTTTAAAATAATGACTTAAACCTATTCATTATATACACGGTGTTCATGTGACATGAACAAGAAAATAAACAAAAAAGAAAGACAAATCATTGAACATGCTTATTCTCATTTGAAAAATGTATTAAAG